>DATAXC010000347.1:0-13784 GCA_036266895.1 Gammaproteobacteria bacterium | reverse complement strand
CTGTTAGCGCTATTTTCTTTACAATAAACTTATTTTTTAAGCAAAAAACAAAGAATAACAATAAATATATACAGTTCGAACAAACCATTCAACAGTTAGAGAAACAATTACAAGAGCAGCAAATTCATTTAAATACCTTATTTAATAATACAGAAGTAGGTATTATTTTATTACAATTAAATGGCCAAGCGATGAAAGCTAATGCTTCATTTGGTGAGTTACTCGGTTATAGTGACAATGATGCAACCACAATTAATTTTTATGATTTAATTGATCCGATTGAAGCAAAAAACTTGCAGCAAAACATCCAATGTTTGCTTGATGGGCGCAGTCCATTTTACCAAACTGAATTACAATGTTTTTATAAAAACGGCAATCCAGTATGGGTAAAATTAACTTTATCTTTAGTACGCGATACCACGAGTAAACCTGTTTATTATATTGCGCAAATGCAAAATCTAACCCTGCAAAAAAGAGCTGAAGAACGTTTGAGTCACATGGCTTATCATGATGCGTTAACTGGGCTAGCGAATCGTAATAAATTGGAACAATTTATTACCCATGTTTTAGCAACAGGACGTCGTCATCAACAAGAGTTTGCTTTATTATTTTTAGATTTAGATCGATTTAAAAATATTAATGATACGATTGGCCATACCGCTGGTGATTTAATTTTACAAGTAATTGCCGGACGTTTACAAAGCACTGTTCGTAATACCGATATGGTCGCGCGCTTAGGTGGGGATGAATTTGTTTTATTGATTACCGATGTGAAAAAAGCTGAAGCGGTTGCGTTGATAGCAGAAAAAGTTTTAACTAATATATTAAAAACCATTGTTGTCAAAGGTCAAGAAATTTATTTGACGACGAGTATTGGCATCAGTTTATTTCCGCACGATGGGCAAAATATGCAAACGTTAATGAAAAATGCTGATTTAGCTTTATATCGCGCGAAAGAACACGGTAGAAATAATTATCAATTTTATTCAGCCGAAATGACTACCCATGCACAAGAAAAAATAACCTTACAAAATGCGTTGGGTCACGCTTTAGTGAAAGAAGAATTCTCGCTATGTTATCAGCCAAAAATGGAATTACAATCACGACGTGTTGTGGGTGTTGAGGCATTTTTACGTTGGAAAAATAAGGAATATGGCACTATCACACCGTATGAAATTATTACCTTAGCAGAAGAGAATGGATTAATTATTCCCGTTAGCAATTGGGTAATGAAAACTGCTTGCCAACAATTAAAGCAATGGCATGATCTGGGTTTTGTATCATTGAGCATAGCAGTGAATTGTTCATCTCGATTATTTAAACATGCTACATTTGTTGATGATGTTTTGGCAGTGATTACTACCAGCGGCTTATCACCAGCCGCTTTGGAAATAGAAGTAACAGAAACAACTATTATGGAAGATCCGCAAAATACCTTGCGTGTTTTATATGCGCTAAAAGATATTGGTGTACGGATTGTGATTGATGATTTTGGTACAGGTTATTGGTCATTAAATAATTTGAAAAGGTTAGCCATAGATAAAATAAAAATTGATAAAACATTTATTAAACAAGTGAATACAGACGAGATTTCGGCTGCGATTACGCGCGCCATTATTGCCATGGCTAATAAATTAGCGATTGTTTCTATTGCAGAAGGTGTGGAAACAAAAGAACAATATGAATTTCTGATTAGGGAAGGCTGTATGGAGATCCAGGGGTATTATTTGACCCAACCCTTATCAAATAATGAAATGACGCATTTTCTACAACACCCGATTCCTGATGCGGAAGCCATTTCCAAAGGCATTGTACAGACCAGTTAAGATTGAAATTTCTGGAAATACCTTTATTATACCCAAAGCGTTTCAATTTTAGGTGTTTAAACTAACAGATTGCAAGAGATTGAAAAGTTTTGGGTATATGTCTACAAACAATGAAGCAATTAAATCTCTAGGTATACTGAGTAATGAATAAAAAAGCAGTGGTTTTATTATCAGGTGGCTTGGATTCGGCTACTTGTTTAGCGATGGCAACAGCACAAGGGTTTCAATGTTATGCATTAAGTTTTATTTACGACCAAAAAAATATCGCGGAGTTGACCTGTGCCAAATATCTTGCACGACAATTTAATGTAATAGAACATAAAATTTTAACTTTACCCTTAGGCGAGATCCGCGGTTCTTCTTTAACCGATGTTAATTTAGCTGTGCCCGATCATGATCACCATGCTAAGACCGATATTCCCAATACTTATGTGCCAGCACGGAATACTATTTTTTTGTCTTTTGCTTTAGCTTGGGGAGAAATATTAACGGCTTATGATATATTTATTGGCGCTAATTTTGTTGATTATGCTGGATATCCAGATTGCCGACCAGAATATTTCCAAGCGTTTACTCACTTAGCTAAGCAGGCGACGAAGGCAGGCGCAATGGGTGAGACATTTACGATTCAAACACCGTTATTGTATTTGCATAAAGCCGAGATAATTCGCGAGGGGCTGCGCTTGGGTGTGGATTACAGCCAAACAGTTTCTTGTTATCGGGCGACTCCACAAGGAGAAGCTTGTGGTAATTGTGATAGTTGTGCTTATCGGAAAAAAGGGTTCGGAGAGGCAGGCGTGGCTGATCCGACAAGATATCGGTTATAATTATAAAAGAGATTTTCTTTTGTTTAGTTAGAAGATCTACTAATCTGTGCGCAGAAGTGTGGGGGTCGTGTTTTTAGACGGAACTGCTCCTGCGACGCACAGTCTAAAAACAGACCCCCAGACACTTCTGCCGCTTTCGCAAAATTGAGACCTTGTGGGGGCGTTGTTGAATAAATACGCCTAGAGAGCTTTTGCCTCTCCCCTTGTGGGAGAGGCCGACGCGCAAAGCGCGGCGGGTGAGGGGTAGAACTCTGCAGTCAAAATCTATCCGGGGTTCCGTGCTACGCACTTCACCCAGGATACTAAGCTATTGAGTACCCATATAAGCCCAGAGTATTTAGCCTAATCTAGCATGCCATATTGTTTTAATTTCTTACGTAATGTGCCACGTGAAATACCCAAAATCTGAGCCATTTTCACTTGGTTGTAATGTGTGAAATTAATTAATACTTCAAGCAGTGGGCGCTCTATTTCTTCTAATAAAATAGCATAGAAATCAACAGGCTGTTCGCTGCCAATATTTGAAAAATAATTGCGTAATGTATCTTTGACGACTTGTTTTAACGTGATTGTTTCCAGACTTTCCATCATTGCGGTTTTTTTACTCATGATTGAACTCCATACTTTCCTTAGCTTTAATCAATTCCTAAAGACCCTAGACCCAGCGATACTGGCGATGTTTCGCCAGTATCGCTCCTTGCTTATGTGTTGTACAGAAATACATTGCTTCTCTATACAAACATCATTAAGTTGCCGATTCAGACGTTTCTTCCTCAATGATTTCTTCTAAGAGGATTTCATTAGCGGCTGTTGGCTGTATGTTTGATCGTGTTTTTGGCGCATCGATCGCAGACTTTTTCGCTTTCGCTTTGATATTTGCCGTAGACTTAGATTGAGTAGGCCGCCATTCTTTTTCAAATTGGCTTAACTGTTTACGTAACGCTAATATTTTTTCTTGTTTATTCGCAGTTTCTTCTATGGATTTTGTAAGCTGTTGTAATTGCTTGGTTAATTGCGCACGGTTTTTTGTGGTTTTTGCCAGCGCTTTTTTTTCTGTTTTGGCAAGCTTTTTACCTTTACTGGTTGTTGATTGCAGGGCTTGTCCGAGACGTTTTTCGCCTTTTTTGACTTGACCACTGATTCGATTGAGTGCGCCTTCTAATTTGCTTTTTTGTTTTTTGAGTGCTTTGATCGCTTTATTAAATGAAGCAGTTAGTTTAGCGGGTGCAGTCAGAAAATCTTTTTCCAATTTTTTGATAATGCTTAAACCATCACGCTTGCTAACTTGACGCTTAGCGGTTTTTTTTCGTGCCATATTGAATGATCCCCTAGAAATAGGCTGATTAATAATTAAGAGGATAAAATTTAACACCGAACACCTTTGATTGTCTATATCGCTTTTGAAATATATATGGTTGATTTAAACCGGCCAAGCCATTAAAGTACCCATATGAAAGTTTTTTGAAATTTTTGATGTCATTTAAGGTTTAGATAAGATGAAGGAGTTATCATTACAATGAGTAATGCGAGCTTAAAAGAGCAGCTACAAGCCATGGCTTCTCAATTAGCTGATATACAAATCCCTTCAACCGTGCAACAGCGTGCACCTAAAGCGTCGGAACCGGTTGAAAAAAAACATAAAAAATATCAGCAGAGTGAAAAAAGATTTAAGCAACCCGTAAATCGTCACCCAGATAATCCGGGTAAAGCAACCCGGGCCAAGCCAAGTTGGCTTGATTATGTTCAATATGGGGTGGAATTATTAAAAACTTATTTCCCAGCCGGCTTTAGATCGGCGAATGAAGTCAAGCCGTTAAAAAAAGGGATTAAACAGGATTTAATCAAGCGTTTAAGTACTTTTAATGACATTGTGACGGCAGATAAAGCTTGTATGGTGAAAAGCTTAGCCTACTATGTGAATACCATCGCTTATCACAAGAGTGTTGTTGAAGGTTCTATGCGGATTGATTTAGATGGTAATCCAGCCGGTATGGTTTCTACTGAAGAAGCACAATATTCAGTTGAGCGCCAACAGGCAAAATTACAGGCAAAGTTACAGGCAAAGACATTGAAGGTTAATAATCAGGTTATTTCACATCAGCAACAAGCGCCAGCCACGGAAGAAACAGCACCTTGTTAAGACATTATTATGGTTTATAGGCGCCACGGCGTTTTTTCTGGCATAGGTCGCTTTCTTATTTAAGTATTTGTATTGAGGTGTTTATGGCGAAAAGTGGGCGTCGTATTTCTCCAGCTACACTGTTCATGTTGAGTATGAATGGTATTATTGGTTCTGGTTGGTTATTTGCTCCTCTCTATGCAGCAAAAATAGCGGGGCCCGCTGCTATTTTTTCCTGGGTCATTGGCGGTATGGCAGCCTTATTAATTGCTTTTACCTTTGCAGAATTGTCGACCATGTTACCTATTTCTGGTGGTTCGGCACACATTCCTCAATTAAGCCACGGTGTGTTTGCTAGTTTTATCATGAGTTGGATTGCCTGGATTACCTCTCTGATTTTGGCTCCGATCGAAGTGCAAGCAGTGTTGCAATATGCGGCTTTATTCTTTCCCGCGTTGATGTCTTATGTAGATGGTACGCCAATGCTGACTTTATGGGGGTATCTGTGGGCGGCGATCTTGATGATAGGATTGTGTTTAGTCAATATTTTCAGTTACCGTGGTTTGATGCAATTTAATTTTGTTTTATTTGTTTTTAAAATTGCAGTGATAGTGCTAACCATTTTTACCATTTTCCATGTGCAATTTAATCCAAGTAATTTTGATGGATTAGTTTCTTCCACCATGAGTTCGCATGGCTGGCAAACTATTTTAAGCGCAGTGGCAACAGGCGGCATCGTATTGGCTTTTAATGGCTTTCGATCAGGTGTAGAACTAGCGGGTGAAACCAATCGTTTAGCACTTGCTATTCCGTTGAGCACCGTAGGCTGCGTGTTGACCTGTATGTTGCTCTATATCGGTTTGCAAATTTGTTTTATCGGTGCACTTGACCCCGCTATTTTAACCGGTGGTTGGCAAAATTTGAATTATACCGGTGATATTGGTCCTTTTGTTGGTTTGGCTAGCGCTTTAGGGTTGTTTTGGTTGCTTAAATTACTTTACGTCAATTCGGTTGTCTCACCTTTAGGTGCCGGTTTAATTTATGTCACTTCGACTGCCCGTATTCTCTATGCAATGAGCCGAATTGGTTATATGCCTAAATTTTTGTCCTTGTTAAATCACCAACGGTTTCCGATGTGGGCGATTGTCGTTAACTTCTTACTAGGCATGCTGTCATTTTTACCTTTGCCAGGTTGGCAAGCAATGGTCAACTTTTTGGTTTCTGCTATTATTATTACTTATGCGATCGGACCAATCGCATTATTGAGTTTACGTTTAAGTTTACCCGAAGAAACCAGGCCATTTCGTTTGCCTGCCGCCGCTTTTCTCTGCCCATTTGCTTTTTATTGCTGTAATTTATTTAGCTATTGGACTGGCTGGGAAACTATTTCTAAATTAGCGATCATTCTTTGCTTTGGTTTAGCTATTTTTGCCTTAGCTTATTGGCGTGGTAAAATTAAAATTAAAACCCATGAAATGAAAGCAGCAGGATGGATTGTTCCTTATTTAATCGGACTGGTCATTATTTCTTATTTAGGTTCGTTTGGGGGACAACAAATTATTCCATTTGGTTGGGACTTTTTAGTGATTGCGCTATTTAGCATGGTTATATTTTATATTGCGATGCAAACACGTTCTGCTATTAGCTCTCAATCGGTTTCTAACTTTTTGAACGAAGAATCCCTTGCTTTAGAAGGGGGATAATTTAATGATTCTTAAGAAACCCCATTGCGTAATGAATACATGAAAATGCATAAATCGCATTTTCATGTGTAATGAGTATAGCTAAGGGATTATGTCTAGTTCATACGATAAAAATAGTGATTACCACGAAGTATTATGCGAAGAAATGCCAGGTGTCGGTGGAGATCTTGGCATCATCACCCTGAATCGTCCGGAAGTACTTAATTCGCTTAATCATACGATGATTCAAGCTATCTATACACAGTTAACCGCTTGGACAACCGCTGATCATATTAAAGCCGTGGTTATTCGTGCTGCTGCAGGACGTGCTTTTTGTGCGGGCGGTGACTTACGTTTTGTTTATCACTCCGATTATAAAACCAATCTAGCGTTATTTTATGTTGAATATCAATTAAATAGTCTGATTTTTCATTATCCGAAACCTTATATTGCTTTATTAGATGGTATTACCATGGGTGGTGGTGCTGGCATATCGATATATGGTTCACATCGCGTGGCAACCGACAAATTAATTTTTGCCATGCCAGAAACGTGCATTGGGTTTTTCCCAGATATAGGCGGCAGTTATTTTTTACCGCGCTTGCCTGGCAAGCTAGGTTATTACTTGGGGTTGCTTGGTGTTAGGGTGAATGCAGATGATTGTTTAGCATTAGGCATTGCTACGCATAAAGTAACCAGTGAAGTGTTACCAGAAATAATAGAAGCTTTAGCTGCTGAAGATTTTCAAGGAGATAGCCGTGCTGCGGTGATGCAACTATTGACAACGTTTGCTTTAGCAAACACACCATCAAAATTAATTGAACAGCAAGCAGCGATTAATGAATGTTTTGCTGGCGCGAATATTGAGGCAATCGTGCAATCATTGCAACAGAGCTCCAACGGCTTTTGTATGGATGCCGGGGATGCGATGTATAAGAAATCTCCGACTAGCTTAAAAGTAACCTTAAGGGCCCTGCAATATGGTGAAAAGTTAAATTTTGACGCTTGTCTGGAGCAAGAACGCCGGCTAGTGCAGCACTTTCTTCAAGGCCATGATTTTATTGAAGGTATTCGCGCAGCCTTAATTGATAAAGATCAAACCCCGCATTGGCTGCCCGGCCGCTTAGAAGAAGTGACAGAAAAAATGGTAGAAAGTTACTTTATTTAATGCTTAAGAATACCTTTTTTAAAAAAGTATGCGTTATACTAGAGATATAAGGAAATAAAAACAGTATTAGACTTCGTGATGGATAACAGTACAAAAATACTCCAAGTTTAGAAGATAAAACAAATAACGAAGGAGATCATTTATGTTACCTGTTCAAGTGACGATACGAGATATTCCTACTTCATCTGCTTTAGAAACCCGAGTTCGTGAAAAAGCTGAAAAATTAAATCGTTTTTATCGACGCATTAATAGTTGTCGGGTAGTTATTGATGTACCACAAAAACATAAGCGGCAAGGTAAATTATTTAATGTGCGCATTGATATTACGATTCCAGGTAAAGAATTGGTAGTGACACATAAATTAGACCAAGATGTGTATGTGGCTGTACGTGATGCATTTAAGGCAGTTGAACGGCAATTAGAAGAGCATGCACACCGGCAGCATGGTTGGGTGAAGACCCATCATAATGGTAACGGTGTTGATGCGAAAGATAAGGCGGTGCTGGAAGAGGAAGAATAAAAAAGAGGTGAAACCACTCCTAACACTTGCGTTTTAATATCATTCCCGCCCATAATTCCACCTTAGCAACCCGTCAGCGGTTCCCGCTGACTGTTACCCCAAATTTTCAAGGAGTTTTTAAATCATGCAACTTATTAACCGGTTAAATCAACTTATTGGTGAACGACATTTATTAGATCATACTTTTTATCGTGCCTGGTCAGCGGGACAATTGACGCAAAATATGTTGCAACATTATGCCAAACAGTATTATCACCAAGTCCAATCTTTTCCTCGCTTTGTTTCTCGTGTACATACTTATTGTCCGGTGATTGAAGCACGCAAAGTCTTATTAGAAAATTTAGTCGACGAAGAAATTCATGGTACCGATCATCCTAGCTTATGGCGTCAGTTTGGCGAAGGCTTGGGTGTGACTGAAACAGCTATGCTTGATGAGCTGCCTATTGCTGAAACACAGACGATGGTAGATCAATTTTATGCTTTAGCGGAAGGAGATTGGCGGGACGGTCTTTGTGCTTTATATGCCTATGAATATCAAGTACCAGCAGTATCTCAATCGAAAATCGCTGGCTTAAAGCAATTTTATGGTATTGATGATGAGCGGACTTTAGCTTTTTTTACTGCGCATCAAATCTATGATGTGGAACATGCTAATCAAGTCGCTGGCTTAATCGAACGTTATGTCGAGCCAGAACGTGCGGAACGAGCAACCAAAGTGGCCCGAGATGCGTTGTGGGGCTTTTTAGATGGGATGTGCCGCGTACATGATGTGACGTGTCATGAGGAAAATTAGTTTGGTATAGAGATACCCTCTCCCCCGACCCCTCCCCCACAAGTGGGGGAGGGGAGAAACTTGGCCACTGTTTTAATTATTTCAGGTTGAGAAAAAACTTGACCCATCTATTATCCCCTCCCCCGTTTACGGGGGAGGGTGCCCGACAGGGCGGGAGAGGGGGGAGTCGGTTTACTGATCTATACTATTGGATGGAGGGTGTTACTCCGCACAACGGGCACAAAAGCCTGACATCAAATAAGCCCAGCCCAAGAAAACTAAATCAATCCCTACGAATAAACCAATGATATATAAGCCTGACATGGGCCAGCCAGCGATAATTAAAATGCCAAGTAAAAGCGCAATAATACCGTTGAAAAAATTCCAACCCCATTGCGGTAATCGTAAAGAAAGAGAATAAACAATACGGGAAATGCCAACACAGACATAAAAAATTGCTAAAATTAATGTGATGGAAACCGAACTAATTTCTGGATTAGTGATTAACATAATGCCAGCCAGTAAATATAAAATTGCCATAAAAAAGTGCAGCCAAAAACCACTCAGTTTATGGCGCCAAAATATAAAACTATCTATCATGACAACAATACCAGTAGCAAAAATAATAGCACCGAGTAGAATAACGGAAATTAGCGTGGTCCATAATGCCGCACTAATAGCGAAGAAACCCAGGATCACTAGAACAGCACCCCAGGCGATAAACCAGCCGGCGTGTTGGTTAAAAGTGGGTAAGAGGGGGATGTTACGGTTTGGTAATTTAGCCATCTGGTCGCTCTCCGTGCGCTGTAATAGTGGATTCAGTATAACATGATCTATTATCACGTATACAATGCACGTCCCACTAGACGTAAAAATCTAAGGTATAGAGGCAACTTAACAATGAAAAATAAGAGAACAATTATGCAAATTATGACCAAAATGCTAACAATATTTCTTTGTAGTTTTTTTGCCGTTGCCGCTTATGCAACAACAACCACAGAAAGTTCTATCACGCCCATGACAGCGACAGAAGCAGATCATACACCGTTTATTGAACAAACAATGAAACAGATCATGGAACAGCATGGTGTTCCCGGCATAGCAGTGCTTTTATACATTAAAGGCAAACCGACTACTTATTATTTTGGTTATGCAAATGAAACAAAACAAACACCAGTGACGCGACAAACGATTTTTGAAATAGGTTCTATTTCTAAAGTGATGACCAGTGTGTTATTAGCGCAACAAGTCGATTTTGCTAAAGTACAATTAAACGATTCGATTACCGATTACTTAGTCGATTTACCCGAAACCTATGAAGATATTACGCCAAAAAATTTAGCTACGCATACCGGTGGTTTTCCTTTTAATGTACCAAGCGACATTAAAAACCAAAAAGCATTGCAAGCTTATTTACAAACTTGGCAATTACCCTACCCTGCAGATGCACAATGGATTTATTCTAATGCAAGTATTGGTTTGATAGGTGAAGTGTTAGCCGTAGCAACCAAGAGAAAAATTGAAGATTTGTATCAACGCAGATTGTTAATGCCAATAGGTATGCAACCGATTGCTTGGACAGTTCCTCCCGCATTGCAACGTTTTTATGCACAAGGTCATGATAAAGAAGGCAGGCCGGTGCCAGCTTCTTCTATGGGGATATTTCCCTGTGCTGGTGACGTGAAAGCCTCAGCTACTGATATGCAGCGTTTTTTAGCTGCTGCGATTGGGCTGCCAGGCACACCAAAACAAATTTTATATCCGATGCGTATGACACAGACTGCTTATGTCAAAGTACCCGCTTTTTTACAAGGATTGGGTTGGCAATTATATCCTTTACCACAGCAATCTTCAGGGAAAATACCGACATTTCCCATTGTTAATTTACGAATAATGCAGCCTGTAGAAGAGATGATTGAAAGACCGGTGTTTGATGGGAATATGTTGATGGAAAAAACCGGTGGTACAGAAGGGTTCCGTTCTTATATTGCAGTGATTCCGAATCAACAAGCAGGCATTGTGGTGTTGATGAATCAATTTGTAGATACTGAGGTTATTGTCGGTGCGTCGCGGCAGATATTGTTAACATTAGCGGCATCGAGTTAATTTTCAAAAGTGAATTTTCCTGCTAGCGGATGCGAAACTCTTTTACTTATGGGTAATAACTACCTCTCACAAACTAACCTAATCTTATCCCCCAACATTAACTGCGCTGGCATACCAAACGGAATCGGAAAATTAGTCTGTCCATGTCCTATCCCAGTAATCTGTACCACCGGAATTTCGCAGCGTGCTGCAAATCGTTCTAAAGTCGCTTGAATTAAACTAGACCCATCCGGTTCTTTTCCCTCAAGAAAATCACCGAAGATAATCGCAGCGGCATGTTTAAAAATATTCGCTTGGCGTAATTGTTCTAACATACGATCGATGCGATAACCGCGCTCACTAATTTCTTCTAGTAAAATTATTTTATCTCGACTATCTATTTGCCAAGTTGTTCCCATACTGGTTTGGACTAAACTTAAATTGCCACCGGTGATGCTAGCGGTTATTTCAAGCTGGTTTTTCGCTGCTTGATTAAGCGGCAATAAATCAGTGAACTCTACTGGTTTGTCGTCAAACAAAATCGATTGTATCGCAGTAATGGATTCCGCAGAAAATCTGTCCGGTGCGCTAGCACCATGAATAGTGGGCCAATGCCAATGTTGTTGTAAAAATAATTGTAAAGCAGTGGTATCACTCATACCAATAAATATTTTCGGTGATGCGGGTGGTATCATATCAATTAATTCTGGAATTAAACGCAGAGAACCATAACCGCCACGCGCACAAATAATTGCTTTAGATGATGGATTTTGTAACGCATTTTTTAAATGTTTGGCGCGGATCTCATCGGTATTCGCACAAAATAAATCTTTTCCAAAAATATCATCAGGTACTAAGCAATTAAGTTGCCAAGAATTCAGTAATGTTTTCATCATGGCTAATTGCTGATCGGAACAACGCGACGCTGGTGCGATAATGTCTACTGTGTCGCCAGGGTTTAATCGGGGTAATTTTTTCATATTTTTACCAGAGACTTATTTTATTCATAATATATCTAATTATAAAGATAAAGCAATACTGTTAAGGACATCGTTAGAAATTACTTTTTTGTGCGAAGACATTCCCGTAGCTATTTTATAAATGCTTAAGGTGATTTGCGTTTAATACAAGTTGGGAATACAATATATAAAAGAGCAATAAAAAATTATGTATTAAAAAACTTAAGAAATTCAACTACCAGCTTGATATTACTACACTATTAACATTAAAGGAGGATCCTATCATGTTAATTAAAGAAATTATGTCGGATCATGCCGATATCCTTTCACCTACTGATACTATTGAAATTGCCGCAGAAAAAATGCGTGCAAATAATTACGGGTTTTTACCTGTCGGTGAAAATGATCGTTTAATCGGTACTGTAACAGATAGAGATATTGTTATTCGTGCTATTGCCAAGGGATTAGATCCACAAACACCAGTAAAAAACATCTTATCAGACAAGGTGTGCTTTTGTTTTGAAGATGAAGATGTAGTGCTCGCTGCGGATAAGATGCAAAAATTGCAAATACGCCGTTTAATTATTTTGAATAGAAATAAAAGAATTGTCGGTATTGTGTCATTAGGCGATATTGCAACGCGAGTGCAAAATAATGAAATTTCAGGAGAAACATTGGAAGAAATTTCACAAGCTTAATTAAATGGATGATTGGATACCCGGGCTACGCACCACCCAGGCTATACCCATTACATCTCAAGATGCGAGATTTTAACATACAGGGTGGCGCGTAGCGAAACCCGGGATCAATTTGAAATATTTTCTAACACATTCGCAGCCGCATTTTCTTCAAACCGTTGTACTGCATCAATATATTCCATTACTGTATTAACATGTTTCCATCGTCCTTGCCGCATAATAGCAGGTAAAGAGGAGCCATCACGGCTTGCCGCAGTCGCTAACCCACGCCGTAAACTATGACTGCTAAATTGCTCTGCTTGCGGGATTTTAGCTTGCTGAGCACGTCTTTTTAAAATATGACTGACGGACAAAGCAGTCAATGCAGTTTGCGCTAGACTATCGTCACGGTATAAACGCCGGAAAATGGGGCCTTTGGTGATATTCGCTTGTTCTAACCAGTGTTTTAATGCTTGTACAGGACATAACAACTGCTTGCCATAAGGAATCGCACAGTACAAACCTTGGTTGGTTTGATCTGTTTTTGAATGTGGAATTAAAATATCAATACCTTGTTCTTGCCAAACAATATGTTCACAGCAAATAGCAATAATTTCACTGCGTCGAAATGCACCAAAAAATGCCAGTTGTAATAATGCATTATCCCGATAAGCGCGTAATGTTTGCTCGCTATTAAGATGAGTAACCATTTGCAATAAATGTTCAGGTAATAACGGCGGAGCTTTTTCTTTCGGTTTGCCATGGGTGCGCATAATCCCGGTCAGGGTTTTGCCAATCGCAGGATGTTGCGTGGGATCAGAAAAGCCTTGGTAAATGTGCCAATTCTTTAGTGCAGTTAATCGGCGAGCAAGGGTGCGCGAATTAAGTTGAGCGGCAAACGCTTGTAAATAGTGAAGAACCGTTTCTTTACTAGCGGGTAATTTCCCACCCCACTTTTCAAAATGACGAATATCAGCTTGATAAGCACGTCGCGTGTTTTCACTGGTTGCAGCAGTAAGATAAGGATTATCTGTTGGCACAGTTTGCACAATGGGCAATAGGGGTGATGGTTGTTCTTCCCTAGAGGGTAAGCCGTTATTTAATATGAGTGGCATCTTGTCCAAGTTATATTCCTTATCGGTTAACACG
>DATAXC010000346.1:0-7240 GCA_036266895.1 Gammaproteobacteria bacterium | reverse complement strand
TCTCCGTCTTTATTTTTATGTAAGATACTTTTTCGAAATATTTTTCCCTCTTTTAATCCTAACCATTGTTTTGTCCCCAACATTCTTCCACGATCTTGTGGTATTCTTGCTTCTCGCTCATCAATGTAGTTTTTAATGGGTTTTTCAGATCGATCGAGTATGTCTAATGCTGCATTAGCTTTTTCTTGTAATAATAGATGATTTTCTGGTGTACCATCGACCGACATGTGACTTAATTCATTAATTTGAACCGTTAATTTTTCGTGCTCTGCTTTTAGTTGATCAAGTTGTTTTTGTAATTTTTTGCTAGTTGCATTATTGTCGCTATCTATTTCTATTTCTTCTTGGGTAGCCGCAATAATGTTAGCTAATTTTACAGCAGATGATTCTAATTTTTCAATAATACTATCTTTATTGAAATCATGAGGATCGCTTACTTGAAGACGTAAGGTGGTAGTATCCTTATCAATATTTAAATCGGCTAAATTTTTATGTAAAGATTTAGCGAGAGTCAATTGATAATAAGTGATATGAATATCTTTAAACAAATCTTCATAATTTTCAAAATAAATGGACCCTAAATAAGGAGGAACGTCATTACCAAGCGGGGATGGTGGTTTAAGAAGAATAATTTCTGGTGCGATATTGGGGTCACGTGCTCTTAATAACCCGGCTGAGAAATATTCAGCAATATCATTAAAGTCATCTTTCTTCGCTAACAGTTGTCTACCTGTACCGACGTGAAAATAGCGCCCACCCAATGGGCCAGGATCATGTACACCGCCACTTTTTGGTGCAAAATAGAAATAACGATTATCATAATCCGATAATTTATCTAAATCGGCTTTAGCAGCTTCAGGTAAAACGCCAGTATCTTTATAATTATTATGTAATTCTTTTAATTCTTTTAAGCCTTGCCAATGCTCTTTACTTTCATTACTAGTTAATAAGGCGATAATTGCCTTTGCTTCCTTTACGATTTTTTCGTCTTGATGCTGTTGTAAAGATTCCAGGGTGCTTTTGTAGTCTTGATAGACTTGTGCTCCTGTTAAGATATTGAATGCACTATTAAATTCTGGCATGACCCCACCTCGTTTTGTGTGGCACTTACCTATATTATAGCAGGCATCAGCTGAAGATAGGATGAAGACTTTGGCCTTGCTATAACTTTTAATAATCCGCTTTCACTAAGCGTTTCCAAGCGTGCCAATCACGTTCACCAAGGTTTTTTTCAAACGACAATAAATCGTGTACGGCTTGTTTGCAGGTGGCAGGATCTGGGGTAATGTAGGGCAGACCCATGGATAAAATTTGGCACTGGGTTTCACAAGCGCGTTGTAAATGATAGGTGTAAAACATTGCTTCGTGAATGGTACGGCCGCAAGTAATAAAACCATGATTACGTAACAACATCACTGAATGAGTGCCTAATGCTTGTGCTAAATGCTCACCTTGTTGCGTAGAAAGTGCCAGGGAACCATAATCGTAATAACAAATGCGCTCATAAAAATGTAACGCCCATTGGCTAATCGGTAATAAGCCGGCTGCTAAAGCAGAAACCGCTAATGTCGCTGGCGTATGTAAATGAAAAATAGCTTGCACATCGGGACGTTGTTGATAAATAGCACCATGTATCATGTAGCCAGTTTTATTATATTGATATTCATTGCCAACTAATACCGTACCATCGAAGCTGACTTGCATTAAACAATCGGCAGTCACTTCTTCAAAGCGCAAACCGAATGGATAAATATAAAAGGCTTGTTGTGATGCATCACGCGCTGACAAATGCGTGTAAGTGTGATCATCGTATTTTAAATGGGCTAATATTTGATAAGCAGTGGCTAACTCTTGTTGAATAATCATCATTATTTCCTAGAAAGGGTGGCTAAAAATGAGGATCCCGGATTCCGCCTACGGCTCCATCCAGGCTACATGATAAGCGGAATCCGGGGTGTTTTGGTTTTCATCGAACCTTTGCTTCATATCGATCAATGCGTATCGAGTAAATCTTTTTTTGTAGTGAGATCATTTTGGATAAATAAGACATGTTCATTCGCTTTATTTTTTTGCCAACGCGGGCCGAGTAAGTTGATACATAAACCGGTAATGACTAACACACCTGCTAACAATTTCCATGACTCGAATGGTTCACCTAACACTAACGTGGCACTGAGCATGCCTACTACTGGGACTAATAGTGTAAAAGGGGTAATGGTAGCAACGGGATATTCACGGATGAGTTTATTCCAAATACTAAAACCAAACAAAGTAGTGGGGTAAACAATATATAAAATAGCGCCAATCCCTAGCCAAGATACTTGTTGCAAGCTAGCAATCATTTGACTAGGCCCTTCAAACAATAAGGTGATCAATAATAGCGGCGGCCAGGCGACCATACTGCTCCAAATCACCAAGATAAGCACGTTGAGACCATGTAATTTTTTGGCAATCAAACTACTACAACCCCAGGCCATAGCAGCAGCGATGATGCACAGAAAGCCGGATAAGGGGGCTTGGCTGCCTAGGTGCAGCGCGACCACGCCAATTCCAGAAAAAGCGGTCAAAGCACCCATGGTTTGCCAACGATTGGGTCTTTCGCCTAAAAAGGGAATGGCTAATAAAATAGTAAAAAATACATGTACTTGTAAGACTAAAGACGCCAACCCAGCGGTTACCCCTAAAGCCATACCGGAGAATACCAAGGTGAATTGTAGAGCGAACATGACCAGGCCATATAACAGGATGTATTTAAACGGTACCTGGGGGCGCTTAATAAAAAATACCATCGGGATGCTGGCTAGAAAAAAACGGGCAACACAAAGCGTTAGCGGCGACATTTCAGTTAAGCCGACTTGGATTACGACAAAATTAAAGCCCCAAATCAGGACAACGGCAAGAACCAGGGCAAGATGTTGTAAGCGCATAGGGTGTAGGGTGGATCTTTTAGTTGTTGGTATTCGTTATTTAAGTTGTAAAACCGTCTTGGGTCTTGTCTTGTGAGTCGATTATAATCTAGATGGATAGATTAATCATTGTCATTTTTAAATATCCCCACCCTCTCCCACGCAACAAGTGCGGGGCAGCGCCTTCCCGCAAGCGGGAGAGAGGGAGTAGGTTTGCTGATATCTTATGGGGAGAAACTTGGCCACTACCTTCATTGTTTTTTAGTGCAGGGAGAAAACTTGATCCATCTTATTTCCCCTCCCCCACTTGTGGGGGAGGGTGCCCGACAGGGCGGGAGAGGGTTACTTAATTAACGCCACACCCCGATACTCATACACTTCCCTCACCATAAATTGACAGCGCTCATAGACGCGTATTGCCGCTTGATTATTAGCAATCACTTCCAACCTAATCTTCGTATAACCCGCTTGAATAAGCCGATTAATCACCAATTTTAATAATACCGTACCATACCCTTTTTTTTGCTCACTAGGCAGAATGCCCACATCATGGATCACAGCAGACTGTTCATCTGGATTAAAGTGAACATGCGCTTTACCAATACATTGTTGCTGCAAATAGACCAACCAAACTTGTCGATCGAGGTCATCAATCGTTTTTTGAAAGCGCTGCAACATGGTTGAATAATCACTATTAAAAGCGGCAACATCTAGCATGGCCATTAATTCTAGATTATTTTTATCTGCTAGTTGGAGAACAAGATTATTTTCTGTTACGCTTTCTGGCATAGCACTGATACGTTCCATCAGATATTCAAAATATAAAAATTTTGCATTTAAAGCCAATAAACATTTTCTTGTCACATCATTTTTTTGTGGAAAAGAAAAAATTACTTTTTTTATACCAACTTCTAGCAACGGCGTCCATACCAGTTGTAATAATTGTGAAAATATTCCTTGCTGCCGATAGTCAGGATGAACCAATGCAGAAATATGCGCCGCATCATCATAAAAAAGAAAATAACTTAAATAAGCGATTAATACATGTTGTTGATAGCCAAGAAAATTACCAGGCCGCGAACGATGCGTTTTTAATAAATCCCAATACATTTTCGGAAGAGCATTATCGTGCTGTTGACAAATTTCTGCAAGTTGTATTAATTGCGTCAACTCATGCTTATTTAAACCATGGTTTTGTTTGACTATCATGAATAAGAGTAACCTATAAAAGACGATCGACTTCCAAAGCCAAAGCAAGTTGGTTAGCACAGTTTTTTAAAAGTTGTATTTGCTCCGGAGAGATTAAACGCTCAGCATTAATTGGCCGCAATCGTAAAACTCCCAGTGATCCTCGTGATCCTAATAAAGGTACATATAAGGCATCAGAAAAAGATAATGTATCGGTACCTAACCCGGCTATTTGCCCTAATTCATACACCCACTGTGCGACACCTTGTTCTTTATCATTTAACAGTTGATTGGTTCTACATCTGGCTTGAATAACCAGATGACCATTGTGCGGTAATAAGGCCAATACTTCACTGTCGAACAAATCAGCCAGGTACTGTATACCTGTTTCAAGTAATTTGTCTACACCCCGCGTGTTGGCTAATTGACGACTTAATACATATAACGCGGAAGTTTGCCGTTCAATTTGCTGGGCAATTTCTGTTTGCCGGCGAGTTAAAATAGTGAGTTGACTGATAACTTGTGCGATGAGCAACATGATCAGTAAAGTTAAAAAAGAGCGTGGTCCAGCAATAACTAAACTATCATAGGGTGGAATAAAGAAAAAAGCATAAGCGAGAACACTTAATATTGAACCCAACAAAGAAGGACCAAAACGACCAAATAAAGCAATAATGGTAATACTTAATAAATACATCATAGCTAAATCACTGCCGCTTAAAAAAGGATAGAGTAAATAATTAATCACGGTAGTAAGCGCAACGATAGCAATAGAAATAATATAAATTCGCCAAGGCACCGCCTGTTTATTGGGGATCGCTTTTTCTGGCATCCGTTGGCGTTCGCCAGTCATGATATAAACATCTATTTCTTCACTATGCCTGACAATTTCATTGGCTAAACTACGAAAAAAAATGTCTTGCCAACGGTTACGAATATGCTTCCAAATCATAATTTGCGTAACATTTTGTTCACGGGCAAAATGCATAATTTCTTTAACTAAATCAAATCCAGTTAAAATATAAGTTTCTGCGCCTAATTGCGCAGCTAGTTGTAAATTTTTGATCGCTAAATTACGTTTTTCTTCAGCGGATTTAAAACGTGGTGCATCAACATACACAGCTATCCAAGCGACTTGTAGACTGGTTGCAATGCGTTTTGCGGCACGAATCAGTTTACAAGATTCTGCACCTGGACCGACACAGACGAGTATTTTTTCCTTGGTTGGCCAAATATGTTTAATGCCTTGATTTTGCCGATAAAGAAAAACTTGTGCGCCAACGCGTTCTGCAGTAGTACGCAGTGCTAATTCACGTAAAGCAATTAAATTACCTTTACGAAAAAAAATATCTGCAGCCAGTTCAGCTTGTGCAGGTATATAAATTTTCCCTTCTTTCAAGCGCTTGAGTAAATCTTCTGGCGGTAAATCAATTAACTCTATGGTGTCGGCCATTTCTACCATGAAATCCGGCACGGTTTCTTTGATGGCCGTATGGATAACTTGCGATACATCATCGATTAAACTTTCGATATGTTGTACATTTAACGTGGTATAAACATCAATGCCACGATCCAATAATTCTTTAATGTCTTGCCAGCGTTTAGTATGCCGTAACCCCGGTGCATTTGTATGCGCCATTTCGTCCATTAAAATAAGGGCAGGCTGTCGTTTTAACGCTAAATCCAAATCAAATTCATGTAGTTTAATATTACGATAATCCACCAGTTGCTCTGGTAAAATTTCTAATTGTGTTAAAAGAGATTTAATTTCTTGACGACCATGTGCTTCTACCACACCCACTACGACATCTAACCCTTGTGCACGTTGCGCAATCGCGTCTTGCAACATTTTATAAGTTTTACCTACACCGGGTGCTGCACCTAAATAAATTTTCAATTGCCCTCGTTTTTTTTGACGCTCTTCTAGTTGGGCACGTTGTAATAATGTTTCAGGATTAGGGCGTTGTTCCATTATGCCGATTCCTTCCTGGATTGATAATGATCTAAAGCGATATTTAATTCTAAAACATTTACACGCATTTCACCAAACAAGCCCCAGCTAGCTGGTTTTACTAGATTTTTAATTAAATCTTCAATGTCTTTTTCCGATACATTCCGCGCTTTAGCGATACGTGAAATTTGATAAAATGCGGCTAACGGGCTAATGTCTGGATCGAGACCGCTGCCGGAAGCCGTGACCAAATCAACAGGAATCAGTGGAACAGCAATGTTTTCTTGTGGTGTCGATTGACGTAAATAATCAATGCGTTTTTTTACCAGCGCTAAAAAATCAGGATTAGAGGGGCCTAAATTTGAGCCAGTTGAATTTGCCGCATTATAAGGAAACGGCGTTGTGGCGGAAGGCCGCCCCCAAAAATATTTTGGCGCATCAAAAGATTGGCCGATTAATATCGAACCCATTATTTTATTATCTTGTTTAATTAAACTGCCATTGGCTTGCCAAGGAAAAACTAACTGTGCAATAGCGGTAATGAATAACGGATAAATAATACCGGTTAATAAAGTCAATAAAATTAACAATAACGAAGCGGTTTTTAATGGTTGAATAAGGTCTGATCGCATAAGATTATCCTGTTAAGTGTAAACTAACCAAGATTAAATCGATGATCTTAATACCAATAAATGGCACAATTAATCCCCCTAACCCGTAAATAAGCACATTGCTACGTAATAATTTAATCGCAGAAATGCGTTGATATTGTACGCCGCGCAAAGCCAAGGGAATAAGAAAAATAATAATTAAGGCATTAAAAATCACTGCCGATAAAATCGCACTTTGTGGTGTGGCAAGTTGCATAATATTTAATGCATTTAATGCAGGGTAAGTGGCAGCAAATGCTGCGGGTAAAATAGCAAAATATTTTGCGACATCATTAGCAATGCTAAAAGTGGTCAAGGCACCGCGTGTCATTAATAATTGTTTACCAATTTCCACTACTTCAATTAATTTCGTAGGGTTTGAATCTAAATCAACTAAGTTACCCGCTTCTTTTGCAGCTTGAGTACCAGTATTCATGGCAACCGCAACATCGGCTTGCGCAAGTGCAGGTGCATCGTTAGTACCATCACCAGTCATTGCCACCAAGTGTCCTTCTGCCTGTAAACGGCGAATTAATTTGAGTTTA
>DATAXC010000297.1:0-7776 GCA_036266895.1 Gammaproteobacteria bacterium | reverse complement strand
TATCTGAATTTATTAAATTGAAATCATATAACGTGACAAACATTTTCTTGCCAGATGCGGGCGTGTAATAAATATCAATATTTTCCAGTAAAAGGCGTGGCTGTAAAGCTAGCCAACCCATTACATCTGTCAATTTTGTTTCAGCTTGCAATGGTTGTTGCGTTTTAATCGTTGGAAATCCGTGGATAGAAAATTCTCCGGCTGCCGATTCCGATACGGTTATTTCTGTACCGGAAACAATAATACCGCTAGGTAGCAAACGCCAATGCCACAAGCTTTTTAACATAGAAAAAACAATACTTATTTTTTTAATTTCTAAAGCGGGTTGTTGGGAATCTTTTTTAAAAACGACGACATCATTTAAATTGATTTCTGGTTGATAGCCATACCATGAAAAATCTACGTTATTGATTTTAATTGGCACATTCAGTAACGCGCTGGCTTGACGTTCAATATCAGCACGACGATCATCTAAAAATGGTTCGAGTAAACGACCTAAGATGACTAACAGCGCAACAAAAAGAATGCCTGCTGCAATGACATAGACAATTGTCTTTACAATAGTCTTCACGTCGCCACCTTAAACCAACGGCGACAATCACGCATTAATACCACTAACCATGGCCACAATAACATACTAGTCACAGAAGAAATCCAGTAAAAATGGCTAGTAGGTAATTCTCCGATGAAACCTTGAATACAATATAAAATAAATTGATAGAGCAATACAAAAAACAAAATGCTCACACCTTGTTGCAATAAAGGAGACATATTTAAACGAATCGCCATGCGATTAACAAAATAAATCACCACAATATACGCTAACGCATGTTCGCCTAATAAAGTACCGGTTAACAAATCAACAAATATTCCGATAAACCAAGCCACACCAACATTCACATATTGCGGCAATACCATTGCCCAATAAATTAAAATTAATAGTACCCAAGCTGGGCGATACCAAACCGCCCAATCTGGCATTGGCAATAAAACCAAAATCATGGCGATGAAAAAACTGACCAAAATAATAAACCAACTATACATGGCGTTGATACCATACTAATAAAACTTCGCGGCTACTATCTAAACGCGCGCTAGGTTGCAAATGAATGACAGCAAATTGATGCGCAGGATCTTTAGTCATACTAATCACTTTGCCAACCGGATACCCTTCTGGATAATGATCACCTAATCCAGACGTTAAGAAAAGATCGCCGACTTGAACATCTACTGTTTTTGACACATAAGCTAGACGCAACTTACCTGTATAGCTATCGCCGATTGCGATTGCGCGCATGCCGCTACGCGTATTTTGTACAGCGATGCCGCTATGCGGATCATTAATCAATAAGACACGGCTAGTAATCGGCCCAGCTTGTACAATTTTACCCATTACGCCAGTTGCATCTAAAACGGGCTGCCCCACATACACCCCATCACGTGAACCTTTGTTTAAAATAACTTGATTCACAAACGGTTCAGAATCGACTGCTAATAATTCCGCAATCAAGGTTTTACCTTTAATATGTTGGGAAGAACGTAATAACGATTTGAGATAATTATTTTCTGATTCGATAGCAATTAATCGTTGCAATTGTGAACGCAACAATAATTGTTCGGATTTCAACTTGAGGTTCTCTTTGACTAATTTATCGCGGGTATTGAATACGACTTTTAAATCATTAATAAGCTGTGTTGGCCAACTCACCATATATTGAATCGGTGCAACCGGCAAAGTCAATGCGGCACGAACCACATCAAAGCCATCCATGCGTTTTTTTTCCATGACCATGAGAGCAATGGATAGAACAATCAGGATAAATAATCGTAATCCTGGCTGTGATTCGCGTGTAAATATGGAGCGGATGATATTTCTCCTATTGATTTGTCAATAGTATGTAGTGTCTATTCTTTACTATTCCTTTAAAAGGAAATCGATATTGGACGAACCTATCATCTCTAATGCTTTACCACCGCCGCGAGCTACACAAGTCAATGGCTCATCTGCGATCACTGCTGGCAATCCGGTTTCTTCCATAAATAAACGGTCGATATTACGTAAACAAGCGCCGCCACCGGTTAAGATCATGCCGCGCTCGGCAATATCAGCGGCTAATTCTGGTGGTGCTTGTTCTAATGCGGCACGTGCTGCACCTAGAATGCCCGATAATGGTTCTTGTAATGCTTCCAATACTTCGTTACTGGTAATGGTGAAGCTGCGTGGAATACCTTCGGCTAAATTACGTCCACGAACTTCCATTTGCAGCATTTGGTTGGCTGGATAAGCCAAACCAATTTCATGTTTAATTTTTTCTGCTGTCGATTCACCAATCAAGATACCGTAGTTACGACGCACATAGCTGACAATCGATTCATCAAAACGATCGCCGCCAATCCGTACGGAGGCGGAATAGACAATGCCATTCAATGAAATAATTGCAACTTCTGTGGTACCGCCACCGATATCCACCACCATCGAACCGCGTGGTTCATCCACCGGCATACCCGCTCCCATTGCGGCTGCCATCGGCTCTTCCAGCAAAAAGACTTCTCGTGCACCAGCGCTAATCGCAGATTCGCGAATGGCTCGGCGTTCCACTTGGGTGGAACCACAAGGCACAGACACTAACACCCGTGGGCTGGGTCGTAAAAAGCGGTTTTCGTGTACTTTGTGAATAAAATGCTGCAACATTTTTTCTGTGACATAAAAGTCGGCAATAACACCATCTTTCATAGGTCGGATAGCACTAATATTGCCTGGGGTACGGCCTAACATCAATTTGGCCTCACTCCCGACCGCAACAACGTGTTTTTGACCTACCGATTCCCATCCCTGGCGAATAGCAACGACAGAAGGCTCGTTTAACACAATACCTTTGCCGCGCACATAAATCAGTGTATTTGCTGTCCCTAAATCAATCGATAAATCGTTGGAGAACAAGCCACGTAACTTTTTTAGCATGGATGAATTTCCCTTTTAAAAACAAACTTGGTAAAAACAAACTTAGATGTATTATAGGAATTCTAATCAATTTCTATTCGATATGCTATGGGAAAAATGCAATGACTCGATTATAATCCCTACCTCGATAAATAGCTAACTAAGAAGCCGCCATGTCACTGACACCAGAAAATGTAAAAAAAATTGCCGATCTTGCCCAATTAAACTTGTCTAAAGAAGAGATCACTCAGTATACCCCACAATTGAGTAATATCTTAGATCTTATTGAACAAATGAGTCAGGTTGATACAAATCAGATTCAACCCCTAGCGCATCCGTTAGATCTTGCCCAGCGCGGCCGGGTTGACCAAGTGGTTGAAGAAGATTTACGAGAAAAATTTCAACGCATTGCACCTAAAGTGCAAGCGGGACTTTATTTGGTGCCGAAGGTGATTGAGTAACCCCTATATAGGAATACAACATGCACAACAAAACCATCGCTGAATTATCACACGCCTTACAATCTAAAACGATTTCCAGCGTAGAATTAACCCAATTATTCTTACAACGCATTAAGCAATTTGATAAACAATTAAACAGCATCATCACCCTTACCGAAGAAACTGCCCTCCAAGCCGCCAAAACTGCCGATGGATTACGTGCTAGCGGACAAGCTGGCCCCTTGACCGGCATTCCGCTGCTGCATAAAGATATTTTTTGTACAGACGGCGTTAAAACCAGTTGCGGTTCGAAAATATTGGACAATTTTATTGCGCCTTATGATGCGACGGTGGTCAGCAAAATGAAAGCCGCTGGCATGGTTTTGCTTGGTAAAACCAACATGGATGAGTTTGCCATGGGTTCTTCTAATGAAACCAGTTACTATGGCGCCGTTAAAAATCCTTGGAATACCGATTATGTGCCCGGCGGCTCATCCGGTGGTTCTGCCGCGGCTGTTGCTGCTCGATTTACCCCTGCTGCTACCGGCACCGATACCGGTGGTTCTATTCGCCAACCCGCTGCTTTATGCGGTATCACCGGTTTAAAACCAACCTACGGCCGCGTTTCTCGTTATGGCATGATTGCCTATGCCTCTAGTTTAGATCAAGGGGGTCCGATGGCGAAAACGGTGGAAGATACCGCCCTCCTCTTGAATGCGATGGCAGGGTTTGATCCGCATGATTCCACCAGTGTCGATGAACCGGTACCCGACTATACGCGTACGTTAAATGACAGCATCAAAGGTAAACGCATCGGCTTACCGAAAGAATATTTCAGTGAAGGGTTGCATCCCGAAGTCGCGAAGGCAGTAGAAACTGCAATTAAAGAATATGAAAAAGCCGGTGCAATCGTACAAGAAATCAGCTTGCCGTATACTTCGCTTGCTGTACCCGCTTACTATGTGATTGCGCCAGCCGAATGTTCTTCCAATTTAGCGCGTTACGATGGCGTGCGCTATGGTTATCGCTGTCAAGATCCTGTGGATTTATCTGATCTGTATAAACGTAGTCGCAGTGAAGGATTTGGTGCAGAAGTAAAACGCCGTATTATGATTGGTACCTACGTGTTGTCTACCGGTTACTATGATGCTTATTATTTAAAAGCACAAAAAATCCGACGTTTGATTCGTAACGATTTTGTTACTGCATTCAAACAAGTCGATGTGATTGCTTGTCCAACTACGCCGACCGCGGCATTTAAATTTGGCGAAAAAACCAGCGATCCAATCAGTATGTATTTATCCGATATTTATACGATTGCTGTCAATTTAGCCGGCTTACCGGGGATTTCTATTCCAATTGGTTTCAGCCAACACATGCCGATTGGTATGCAATTCATTGGCAACTTATTTAGCGAAGCAACGCTGTTAAACATGGCACATTGGTATCAAACCGTTACCAATTGGCATCAACAAATGCCGGAGGGTTTTTAAGATGGAATGGGAAGCAGTGATTGGTTTAGAAGTACACGCACAATTAGCAACAAAAACAAAAATTTTTTCCGGTGCCTCTACGTTATTTGGGGCTGACCCAAACACGCAAGCGTGCGCTATTGATTTAGGTATGCCTGGCGTATTACCCGTATTGAATCAAGAAGTCGTGCGCATGGCAGTACAGTTTGGTTTGGGTGCTAACGCTGAAATTGCGCCTAAATCGGTATTTGCACGGAAAAATTATTTTTATCCTGATTTACCAAAAGGCTACCAAATTAGCCAGTATGAATTACCGATTGTGTTGCAAGGTTATATCGATGTGTTACTCGATGCAGACACCAGCAAACGCATTCGTATCACGCGTGCACATTTAGAAGAAGATGCGGGTAAATCTTTACATGAAGATTTTCATGGTTTCAGCGGCATTGACTTAAATCGCGCCGGCACGCCTTTATTAGAAATTGTTTCTGAACCGGATATGCGTTCGGCAAAAGAAGCGGTGGCTTACTTAAAAACGCTGCATACTTTAGTGCGCTATTTAGGTATTTGCGATGGCAACATGCAAGAAGGCTCGTTTCGTTGTGATGCCAACGTTTCTATTCGGCCAAAAGGTGCTACTGAATTGGGCACACGCACAGAATTAAAAAATATTAATTCATTTCGCTTTGTTGAACGCGCGATTAACTATGAAATTGAACGCCAAATTAATGTGTTAGAAAATGGTGATCGCATTACCCAAGAAACGCGCTTATATGATCCAAATAAAAATGAAACGCGCACCATGCGCAGCAAAGAAAATGCTAACGATTATCGTTATTTTCCAGATCCAGATTTATTACCCGTCATCGTAACCAAGGAATTTATTGAAGCGGTTCGTCAAGCATTACCGGAATTACCACAACAAAAACGCCAACGTTTTATGGATGCTTATAGCTTAAGTGCTTATGATGCAAATATCTTAATTAGCAGTAAAGAAATGGCAGTTTATTATGAAGAAGTGGTTCGTTGCGCTGGCAATCAACCGAAACTAGCGGCTAACTGGATCATCAGTGAATTATCGGGCGCGCTCAATAAAGCGGGATTAGATATTAATCAAAGCCCAATTTCTGCGATGCAATTAGGTAAATTAATTACGCGTATAGTTGATAATACCATTTCTGGAAAAATTGCGAAGACGATTTTTGATGTGTTATGGCAAGACCCAGCAGCAGAGGTTGATAGCGTGATCGAACAACGCGGCTTAAAACAAGTGACGGATCTGGGTGCCATTGAAAAATTAATTGATGATATTATCGCTGCGAATCCACAACAAACTGCTGATTATCGCGCTGGCAAAGAAAAATTGTTTGGCTTTTTTGTTGGACAAGTGATGAAAGCATCGGGCGGCAAATTAAATCCGCAACAATTGAATGAGATGTTGAAGAAGAAGCTAGGGGAAGTGAGTGCTGCGGAGAAGTAATTACCCCTCACCCGCTGCTGCGCAGCGGCCTCTCCCACAAGGGGAGAGGCAAAAACGCTAGTATTTATATTTATTCAACAACGCTCCCACAAGGGGAGAGGCAAAAACGCTAGTATTTATATTTATTCAACAACGCTCCCACAAGGGGAGAGGCGGTGCTCATCATCTATATTGCATATCGATTTTGCCTCTCCCCTTGTGGGAGAGGCCGACGCGCAGCGGCGGGTGAGGGGTAATCTCCGCGAACGCAGTGAGTTCTGCCTACCTCCCCTCAAACTCAGCCGGCTTTTTATTCACAAAAGCGCGTACCGCTATTTTGAAATCCTTGGTGCCAACACAACGCACTAACGATTCTGCTTCTAACTCTAATTGGCCAGTTAATTTATTTTGCCAAGCAGAATTCAATAATTGTTTCGTTTGATTGAGTGCCACCATCGGTCCGCGGACTAATTGTTCAACAACTTTTTCAACTTGCGCATTCATTTCATTTTGCTTACAAACCCAATTCACTAAACCATGCGCGCGCGCATGATCAGCATCAAATACTTCTGGGATCACCAGCATTTCCAAAGCTTTTTTTGCACCAACGATACGCGGCAACAAATAAGAACTAGCGCCCATCGGTGACAAACCAACACGATTATAGCCTAAGGAAAATTTAGTGTTTTCGGCAGCAATCACTAAATCAGCTGCCAACATTAAACTCATACCAATCCCCATCACCATCCCATGTACAGAAGCAATGACAATTTTATCCATTTCTCGTAATGCTAAAATACAGGAATTAAATTGACGAATAATCGGCAACGCTTCAGCCGCAATCACGTCTAAATCACGGTAAACTTCATATAAGTCCGTACCAGACATAAATGCTTCACCAGCACCCTGCATCACAACAACTCTAATATTTTGATCTTCACTGATTTCTTGGCATAATTCAGCCAACTGATCGGCCATTGCATGATTAAATGCATTTAATTTATCTGGTCGATTGAAGGTAAGGGTTACAAGATGATTTTCTTTTGAAACAAGAATGGTATTATTACTATTATTAACGTCGCGCAAGCATCATTCCTCCATCACTATATTACATTATTAATTCAACTAGCCGTTGTCGCCCTGGTGTGACTTTACACAAATCACTTGGGCATGGTGAAAATCCACTAGCCGTTTCCATTGGGACGGCTAACGTGCTTTGCAAAAAGATAGGTGTAAGGGCTGGAAAAAATAAAGTAAGACGATAAAATATCATTGTTACTGTTTGATTTTTATCGTTTTTCCATAATGTACAGCACTCACGGCTATCCAACTGCTCCAACACATAATGATACCGAATTCCAGAAAAAATACCACTACAAGCATGTTGCTGCCACCAATTAACCGGTTGCTGTCTTAAGGTGCTGGGCGCGATGATCGAATGGATGGAACAAAGCGGGTTGTTTT
>DATAXC010000296.1:0-4530 GCA_036266895.1 Gammaproteobacteria bacterium | reverse complement strand
GTGATTTTATGAAAAGCATATATCTTCAGGCCATAAATTGTATGTTTTTACAAATTAGAACAGATTTTAATATTATATTGTTGGGAAGACACCCCTCACCCGCCGCCGAGAGTTTACCCCGCACTTGTTGCGGGGGCAGCGGCCTCTCCCACAAGGGGAGAGGCAAAAGCTCTAGGCGTATTTATTCAACAACGCCCCCACAAGGGGAGAGGCAATACTCTTCACTTTCTCATTTATTCAACAACGCCCTTTGTGGGAAAGGCAAAAGCTCCAGCGTATTGATTTATTCAACAACGCCCCTTGCGCATCAATCATTTCGAGAACAACTAACTAATAATAAGATGTCTTCCCGCAAAATGTCCGCTCAGGAAAATCGAACGAAGCCATTGCTCAAGCGCGGACATTTGTGCGGGATCCGGTGTTGTCCTCCTAATTGCGAGGTAAAAACCGGATCCCGCACAAATACCCGTGACACTACATCACTTCGTTCAAGAAACTTGAACGGGTATTTTGCGGGATGACAAGATACTCCGCTTGCCGGATGATAAGATATTCCTCTTATGGAACAAGATACTCTTCTTGCAGGACTATAAGATACTCCGCTTGCCGGATGACAACATACTCCTCTTACGGAACAAGATACTTCTTACGGGATGACAAGCTACTCCTCTTGCAGGATGATAAGATACTCTTCTTGCAGGATGACAAGATACTCCGCTTGCGGAATGACATCTTGTCCTCAAAATGACTGACATGCACAGGGGTAGCAATGGTAATCGTTCACGAGGCGTCAGAACACACACAAAAAAAGTTAGCTTTGAGGCAAGGTTCTACACATTATTACCACCAATCAATTCATCATATAAATCTTTCCAATTCGGATTAACGCCTTCAATGATATTCATTTTATATTGGCGCTTCCATTTTTTAATCACTTTTTCTCGACTAATTGCTTCTGTAATATCTTGAAAATGCTCATAATAAACCAACATTTTCACATTATATTTTTTTGTAAATCCTGCAACCATGCCATTTCTATGTTCATACACTCTGCGAATAAGATCGTTGGTTACACCGACATAAAATACACTATTTCTTTCTCGAGTAAGAATGTAAACATAGTAATTATGATCTCTCATATTAACATTACCCTACCCCAACACGGCCAACTTCTCCAACAACACTTGCTGACATATTTCACTCACTTGTGCTTGTACTGGCATATACCAATAGCGCTCATCGGCAAATGCAGTGCATTTTACTGCGTCTTTTTCTGTCATGATAATCGGTAAGCGATCTTGAAAAGCCAAATCTTGCGGTTGATAAAGATGATGATCGGGAAAAACATGCGGCACTACGACTAACCCAGCTTGTCGCAATTGTAGAAAAAATCGTTCTGGATGACCAATACCGGCCACCGCATGCACAGTGTTATTTGCATGACCATTTACGTTTAAAAATGCAGCAAACGCAGCAAAAGAAATTTTTTCATTCGTCACTAAAGAAACGAATTCATGCGCAAAATACTGCATTAGAAAAGAACCCGGATAAGCGGTTGTCGATTCGCCATTCGTCACCACCATATCTACTTGCTGTAATCGCCGTAGTGGCTCACGTAATGGACCTGCTGGCAATAATTGCTGATTACCAAAACCACGCACACCATCGATAATCGCAATTTCAATATCACGCTGTAAACGATAATGTTGCAAACCATCATCGCTGATCACCACATTAATCAAGCCATCCGTCTGCGCCAATAATCTCTCCACTGCCGCCACTTTATTGCGGCAAATCACCACCGGACAACCACTCTGTTGCGCCAACAATAACGCTTCATCACCGACTTCACCAGGATGATCGGCAACATTAATTTGTTGCGGTATACGCGGTTGTTTGCCGCCGACACCGCGACTGATAATACCGGGATGATACCCTTGTGCACGTAACCATTGTGCCAACCAAATCACAAATGGTGTTTTACCGGTACCGCCTACAGTAATATTGCCAACTATAATCACGGGCACCGAAAATTTTTTGCTGCGTAACCAACCCTGTTGATATAGGAAATGTCTACTGATGACAATGCATGCAAACAACCAAGAAAACGGTAGTAAAAACCACAAACAAAACGGCAATGATGCACGATAGCCTAATGACATTAACTTGGTCAGGGCAAAAGTGAACTTGTTTGTTATTTTTAAACTTCTAGCTCGCATGAAGTGCTCTTTTATAAGTGATTACCGCCCTCTCCCCTACCCCTCTCCCGCAAGCGGGAGAGAGGGAACACGATTATTAACCTATATTATTGGCAAAGCATAGATGCCCACCATGTCATCCTGAACATTCAATTCCGCTTTCATTTCTATTTTCTGAATTTGCCCATCTTCCATCACCAATTTTTTATCCGCATGTTCAATGGTAGAAAGACGATGGGCAATCACTAACGTAGTACGGTTTTTCATTAACTCTTCCAATGCAGCTTGAATATAACGCTCAGATTCTGTATCTAAAGCGGAAGTCGCTTCATCTAAAATTAAAATTGGCGCATCTTTTAAAATAGCGCGGGCAATGGCGATGCGTTGCCGTTGACCACCAGACAATAACACACCGTTTTCACCGACCATGGAGGCTAACCCTTGCGGCAAGCGTTCAATAAACTCCATCGCATGCGATGCCTTCGCTGCAGCAATAATTTCTGCTTCTGTTACTTCTCCCCAACGCCCATAAGCAATATTGTTGGCAACGGTATCGTGAAATAAAGTGACGTTTTGCGAAACAATAGCAAATTGCCGGCGTAAATCTTGCAAGGTATAATCACGAATAGAAATGCCATCTAAATAAATATCACCGCTATAATCATCATAAAAACGCGGCAACAAACTCACTAACGTCGATTTGCCGCTACCTGAACGTCCAACCAACGCTACCATTTCGCCAGATTTAACCGTAAAAGAAATGTCGCGCAACACGGTTTTGCCAGTCGCATAAGTAAAATTAACATTAGAAAATTGAATATCGCCGCGGGCGCGCTGTAAGGTTTTTTTCCCTTGATCCGGCTCACTTTTTTCATCCATTAATTCAAATACATTTTGTGCGCCGGCCAAACCGCGATATAATTTATTTTGTACAAACGCTAAATCTTTCATCGGTTTTAATAATGCCAACATTGCGGCGATCATCGCCACAAAACCACCTGGTGTTAATAGCGCATCAGCAATATCTAATGTAGCAATATACAAAGTCAGTGCTAAAGCTATCGCCATGACAATTTGCACTGCAGACACACTTAATGCACGCGCTACGACTACCTTCATTTCACGTTGACGATTAGTCCGTGCAGCATGATTAAACTTTTCTGTTTCATACGCTTGCCCTTCAAACGCACGCACCACTTTATAACCTTCAATATTTTCTTCTGCGCAATGACTCATATCAGCCACAGAATCTTGTACATTCAAACTTAAACGACGAATGCGTAAACTAGCGATGCGCATGATGATGACCACTAGCGGCACAATCGCAAAAAACAGTAAAGATAATTTCCAGCTAATAGAAAACATCACAATCACTAATCCGATGATCAGAAAAATCGCTTGTAATGCTGTAGTCAATACATCGGCACTGGCATTCGCGACTTGATCAACGCTATATAAAATAACTGACAAAGTTTGACCTGAGGTAGAATGATCATAAAAACGTGCGGGTAGGCGCTGTAAATGTTTAAATAAATCTTGACGCAAACTCATAATGACATTGCGCGAAGCAGAAGCAATATAATAATTGGAAAAAAAATTAGCGATGCCACGAAAGATAAACACGCCCATCACTAAAAAAGGCGCCCAAGCGAGAAAATCTTGGTTTTTTGCAATCAATCCATCATTCAATAATGGTTTCAAAAAATATATAAACCACGCATCAATCCCCGAATAACAGATACTGCCGATACCAGCAACCACAATCGCCAGCCAATAACGACGCACATAAGCAAATAATCGCAAATAAAGGTGTAATGCATTCGCTACTTTTCGTGGCGCTTTAGCTTTTAATTTGAATCGCTGCATGTAGATTTCTTTGATCTATTCAGGGGCTATATAGTACCATGTTGTCTGATTTAATAGTAGTCACTGGCGTCACTGGGCACCCGCTTTTCATCATCAAGGATTCCGTATGCACACCTTACAAGCCATCATCGAAAAAGCTTATGAAGAACGCGCCAGCCTTTCGCCTGCGCGGGTATCGACTGAAATCAAACAAGCTGTCCATGAGGCGATTGCGCTCTTAGACAGTGGCAAAGCCCGTGTTGCTGAAAAATTAGCCAATAACGCTTGGCATACTCATCAATGGCTGAAAAAAGCGGTATTATTGTTTTTTCGCTTGCATGACAGCGCTGTCATTCCGGGTACGTTTACCCAGTATTTTGATAAAGTACCCGTCAAATTCGCCCACGATTCCGCCCAAGCAATGGCTGCGGCTGGTGTCCGTGTCGTACCACCAGCGGTTGCTCGTCAAGGCGCTTATATTGCACCG
>DATAXC010000289.1:0-6085 GCA_036266895.1 Gammaproteobacteria bacterium | reverse complement strand
AAGCGCCAGCGTATTAATTTATTCTACAACGCCCCTACAGAAGAGACGAAAAAGCAATTCCTACAACGACTCAATCAAATCAGCTATGTATTCTTGCCCTAACACATCAATAACCGGATCGAGGTCGCCTTCCATAATTTGCGGCAATTGATATAAAGTTAAATTGACGCGATGATCGGTCAGCCGTCCTTGCGGATAATTATAGGTTCGAATCCGTTCAGAACGATCGCCCGTGCCGACCATCAAGCGCCGAGTTGCTGCTTGTTGCTTTTGTTGTTTTTCACGCTCTGCTGCCAAAATACGCGCCTTCAATAAAGACATCGCACGCGCACGATTTTTATGTTGTGAACGCTCATCTTGGCATTCCACTACCGTACCGGTAGGAAGATGGGTAATACGAATCGCAGAATCGGTTTTTTGTACATGTTGACCGCCAGCACCGGAAGCACGAAATGTATCAATGCGTAACTCCGCTGGATTGAGTTCGATACTATCAATCTCTGTTAATTCAGGCAGCACAGCAATGGTACAGGTTGAAGTATGAATCCGTCCTTGTGCTTCGGTAGCAGGCACGCGCTGCACACGATGGACACCGGATTCAAACTTAAAACGAGAATAAGCACCTTGACCAATTACGCGCATAATCACTTCTTTATAACCACCATGCTCACCTAAACTCTCACTCATCATTTCAACTTTAAAACGGCGCGCTTCTGCATAACGCAAATACATACGACATAAGTCACCAGCAAAAATGGCCGCTTCATCACCGCCTGCACCTGCGCGAATTTCTAAAAAAATATTGTTATCATCGCTAGGATCTTTAGGTAGCAATGCGATTAATAATTCGCTTTCTTGCTGTTCCAGATCTGCTTCAATTTGCTTAATTTCTTGCTTAGCCAGTTGCTGTAATTCCACATCTTCATCTTCTAGTAACAACTTCGCTTCCGCTAATTGCGCGCTATTTGCTTGATATTGTTGGAATTGCTGCACCAATGGTTCAAGTTGCGCATATTCTTTAGAAAAATCTCGGTATTGATTAAGATCATTGGTCACAGATGAATCAGACAGCGCTTCTCGCAATTCTTCATAACGTTGCAGAATCGTTTGTAACTTTGCTTGAATGGAGGGCTTCATAAACGCTCCATTTCGGGATCCGGATCAGGGATAGCAAATAATTGTTTAGCAAATGCCAGCAATTCAAAACGTCCTTCTGCGCCCGCTTGACGCAACTGCACACTAGGTGTATGCATCAGTTTTTTCGTCATGGCACGTGCAAAAATATCTAACACCGCAGCGGGATCAGCACCTTGTTGTAATTGCAACTTGGCTTTGACTAATTCAGTGCGACAAATATCTTCAATCTGCCCACGATACGCCCGGATGGCATGGGCAACGCTATCCATCGATTCAAGTTCACTGAATACTTCGCGGCTTTTTTGTTCAATCATTTCTTTGGCTTTATCAGCAGCATGTTCACGCCCTTGTCGATTTTTCGCAATCATTGACATCAAATCATCAATACAATAAGAACGGACATTCGGCAAAGTAGCTACGCTGGCTTCAATATCGCGCGGCACCGCAATATCGATTAAGAGTAAAGGTTGATGGCGGCGTTGCATAATCGGTGCGAGTAAATCTTTGGTAACAATCGGCGTGGTACTGGCTGTCGCTGAAAAAACCAAGTCCACCCTTTCTAAGACGGCAGCCAATTGATCGATGCCCGCCACCGTTGTGTTAGTGTGGGCTGCTTGGATTAACAAACGTGCTTTTTCCACATGGCGGTTTACTATGATCAATGCTTGAGCCTGTGCCTGCAAATAAGGCAGCAATAAAGCAGCAGTATCACCGGCGCCAATGAGTGCGACTTTGGCTAAACGCATATCGCCCGCTTGCTGCTTAGCAAAGTTTACTGCGGCAGAAGCAACTGAAACCGGACAAGCACCAATCATGCTGGTGGTACGGATAGTTTTAGCCACGTTAAACACTTGCTGAAACAGTCGATGAAATAATGTATTTACCGCAGAAGCGGCACAGCTTTCTGAAAAAGCTTGTTTCATTTGACCCAAAATTTCTGGCTCGCCTAAGACCATTGAATCTAAACCACAAGCCACTTGCATGATATGGGCAATCGCATCAACATCATGATAAGAATAAGTGGTTGCCACTAACTCAGCCGGTGTGAGCATGGTTTGCTCACAAAACCAGGTGCGTACCGCGTGGAAATTATCGGTATTACAATATAATTCAGAGCGGTTACAGGTAGACAATAAAACTGCTTCACTGGCATAACTGGTATTTAATAAATCTTGCAAATAGAGGGGCAATTGCTCTAATGCAAAATAAGCTTTTTCACGCAAAGCAATCGGTGCGGTTTTATGATTTATTCCAATAACGAAAATCGACATGAATGCGTTGCCATGTTATTTTAAAAAAATAGTAAAGTCTTACAAAGTCAGCGGGTGGCGCTGACTGGGGCTATTTTATGCTTAAACGTCAGTGAAAAACAAAGGAATCTTAATGACATTTATTATTAAGCATTTTTTATTAGCCACAGTGCTGGCTTTCGTTCTGACCAGTTGCACAACTATTGCACCATCACCGCCTACAAACGTTGTTACACCACCCCCAGTGACAAAAAATCAACAAGTCCAGCTGGAACAACTCCGCACTTGGCATATCAAAGGTAAAATCGCGATACAAACCGCGCAAGATGCCGGTAGCGCGGTCGTCGATTGGCAACAAAAAGGCAGCCATTATGCCATTTCTCTCGCCAATCCACTGGGCGGGGCTATCTTGAAGCTCACTGGTGAGCCCGGTGTCGTTACTTTAGTCACAGCGGATGGAAAAGCATTTACTGCTGACAGTCCTGAACAATTATTAGCTAAGCAATGGGGATTTCATTTACCGGTTTCCAACTTGACTTACTGGATACGTGGTTTACCAGTGCCGCAGATTGAGCATAGTAGTCAATTTGATGCGCGTCACCGGTTGCAGAAATTGGTACAGCAAGGATTTGTTGTGGAATTTTTGAGTTATGAACAAATCGGCGAGCTGGATTTGCCGAGCAAAATAAAGATTACGTCGTCCGCTTTGAAAATAAAACTAGTTATTTATAGTTGGCAGTTGCCAGTATATTCATATTGACAGCGGCGCACTCTCTCAGCAAAATAGGCCCTTCTTGTTGGCAACATAGATTTGGGGTGTAGCCAAGCGGTAAGGCACCGGGTTTTGATCCCGGCATTCCTAGGTTCGAATCCTGGCACCCCAGCCAAACAAACGTGACTAAGCCAGATAATCACAATACCAAGGGGCTTTACTGTGCCAGAAATCATGGTTTTTAGCGGAAACGCCAGCCGCGACCTCACTCAAGGGGTAGCAGAACATTTAAATTTAACCATTGGTAAAGCATTAGTCGGCACCTTCAGTGATGGCGAAACCATGGTAGAACTACAAGAAAATGTCCGTGGCCGTGATGTATTTATTATCCAATCGACTTGCTCACCTTCTAATAATAACTTAATGGAACTCATTCTTTTAGCAGATGCTTTACGCCGCGCCTCTGCTGCTAAAATTACTGCTGTGGTACCGTACTTTGGTTATGCACGGCAAGATCGTCGTGTGCGTTCCGCGCGGGTACCGATTACTGCAAAAATTGTTGCTGACATGATGGCCGCGGTGGGAATTAGCCGTTTAGTGACCGTCGATTTGCATGCCGATCAAATTCAAGGCTTTTTTTATATGCCAGTCGATAACTTATATAGCACCACCCTAATGTTAGAAGATATTCAACAAACCGCTTATAAAAATATCATGATTGTCTCGCCTGATGTTGGCGGTGTCATTCGCGCACGTGCAATTGCGAAACGTATTCCTGGTGCTGATTTGGCAATTATCGACAAACGCCGGCCACGCCAAAATGAAGCGCAAGTCATGCATATTATTGGTGATGTGAAAGACCGTGATTGTATTATTGTTGATGATATTGTCGATACCGCAAGCACTTTATGCCGCGCGGTTGAAGCATTGAAAAACCATGGTGCTTCACAAGTAGCCGCTTATGTTACCCATCCGGTATTATCGGGTAAAGCGATTCATAATATTAATCATTCCTTGCTAGATGCCATGGTGGTAACAGATACGATTCCGCTACAAGAAGAAGCAAAACGCTGTTCGCGCATTCGTTGTTTAAGTTTGAGTCACATGATTGCCGAGGCAATACGCCGCATTAGCGGTGCCGGATCGTTGAGTCGCATGTTTGTGGAGTAATTAGATAGACCGTTTTAAATCGCGGTAAAAATTTTCATGTACACCTAATTTTCCTCAAACTTGAAAGGCTCTGCTAACGAGCGGTCCTGATGCTTTGCTATCAAAATATCTTTAATAAATTCAATAGGCAAATCGGGGTTATCTAATGCACATTTACCTATTCTCGCCCAAAACTCAATCTGGTGAGGAATAGAGCGGCATTCAGCACTCGCCGTTTTCTTAGCTGCTTTATAAATTCCATCGTCAATGCGAATAGAGATGCCCATGATAAATCACCTGCAAAAGTTTCAATATGCCACATTTGCAGTATAGCCGGATGGCCATGAATTTTCAAGAAAGCACGGAATATCCTATTCACTAGCATCTTCCAAAAATCCATGTACAATAAGCGCCTTGCTCTGGTCGCGGGGCAAAATTTGTTTATTTAATGATCATTATTGGAGTTTAATCATGTCCGCAAAAAATCTATTTGAAATCGAGGCGTCTGTACGCCCCGTTGCTGAGATAGGGAAAGGTGCGAGCCGCCGCCTACGTTGCAAAGAAAAAGTACCCGCAATTGTTTATGGTGGAGGCAAAACCAATATCGCAATTACCCTAGAACATAAACATATTGCTAAGTCATTGGAAAATGAAGCGTTTTATTCGCGCATTTTGACATTAAAAACCAATGGCAATGAATCTGAACGTGTTGTTTTAAAAGATGTACAACGTCATCCCTATAAAGCCCGCGTTTTACATGTTGATTTCCAACGCGTACGATCCGATGAAAAATTACATATGCATATCCCATTACATTTCCGTAATGGCGAATTAGCACCTGGCGTAAAAGATGCCGGCGGTTTGATGTCGCATATTATGAGTGATGTAGAAATTTCTTGTTTCCCAGATGATTTACCGGAATTCTTAGAAATTGACGTATCGGAAATGCAACTCAACCAAATTTTACACTTATCTGATATTAAATTACCTAAAGGTGTGGAAATTGTCTCCTTAGCGCATGGCCAAGACAAGCCGATTGTTTCTGTCCATATGCCACGTATTGAAGAAGAACCGGTTGTAGAAGAAACAGCGGCACCAGAAGCTTCTGAAGTACCTGCTATCGCACAAAAATCTGACAATGAAGAAGCGGCAGACACCGAGGGCAAGGACAAAAAATAAGTGAATAATACACCTATTCAACTTATTGTTGGGTTGGCAAACCCCGGTAAAGAATATGCTGAAACCAGGCACAATGCGGGTGCCTGGTTTATTGAACAATTAGCGCAACATGCACAAGCACGCTTACGCATGGAATCTAAATATCACGGATTACATTGCTCAGTTGAGTTGCATCATCGCAGTTGTCAATTATTAATTCCCACTACCTTCATGAACCATAGCGGCCAAGCAGTACACGCTTGCATGCGGTATCATAAAATAGCACCGGAAGCATTATTAATTGCGCATGATGATATTGATTTACCGGTGGGTACCATCAAATTAAAATTTGATGGTGGTGATGGTGGACATAATGGTTTAAAAGATTTGATCCGTCATTTAAACACACGACAATTTTATCGATTGCGGATTGGTGTTGGACGCCCACAACTGAGTCACGAAGTCATCGACTATGTACTGCATCCACCCTCTAAAGCAGATCGACAAAAAATTAATGCTGCCATCGATCAAGCCCAAGCTATTTTACCGTTAGTGATGGCAGGAGAGATGCAAAAAGCGATGCAGCAATTACATACGCAGGCGCTTGATGGTTAAATGATATCCCCCTCACCCGCCGCTGCGCGTCGGCCTCTCCCACGGAGGGGAGAGGCAAAATCAG
>DATAXC010000243.1:0-18415 GCA_036266895.1 Gammaproteobacteria bacterium | reverse complement strand
AACCGAGCAAGATTATATTAATGCATTGAAAGAAATTTTTCAGGAAATTGCTCTGCTAGGACTATGGCGAGCAAAATTTTATGAAAAAGCCGCTTTTTATGGCGGAACCGCTTTAAGAATACTGTATGGTCTGGACAGGTTTTCAGAAGATTTGGATTTTACTTTGCTTAATCCCGATAATCATTTTGATCTCCAACCTTACAATCAGGCGATTGCAGATGAACTAAAAAGCTTTGGATTTCATGTGACCGTTGAAACTAAAAATAAGAATAATAAATCAAATATTGAATCTGCGTTCATTAAAGCAACCACTAAAAAGCAACTTATTATCATTGAAGCTGACTCAGAAATGGTGGAACGTATTCATCATATGAATACCATTAAAATTAAAATGGAAGTTGATATTAATCCACCTGGTACGATGAGCACAGAAGTAAAGAATGTTCTTTTACCGATTCCATTTTCAGTTAAAACCTTAACATGCTCAGATTTATTTGCTGGCAAACTACATGCTGTCCTCTGCAGGCCCTGGCAAACACGTGTAAAAGGCCGCGATTGGTATGATTTAATTTGGTATATTGCCAGAACAATCCCAGTGAATCTTAGTCATTTACAAGATCATTTAGTTCAGAGTAAAGCTTGGGATGTAAAAAATAAATTTACATTAACGGATTTAAATAAGCTGCTTATAGATAAAGTAAATCAAACTGACTTTAACAATGCAAAATTGGATATTTTGCCTTTTGTTAAAGATAAACACGCTGTTGATATTTGGAGTAAAAATTTTTTCTTAGAGGTTATACAACAGATTCAGACGACATAAATATATCGAGTGAAGAGCTTAATCGACGCTTATTGGCGATTCATTTTAGGAAATTTTATTATAAAATCAGTAGATTCGCCTTTGATGGCATCACAAAAGATATTGCCTCCCATTTGTAGTAGAGCCAGTCGGCAAAATCCTAGGCCTGGTACTATCTTGCCATTTTGCGTAGAAAAAAAACGTTCAAATATACGAACCTTTATTTGCTTTCTGGCGATAATTTTAAACAAGACGACATTCCTAGCTATTTAACCGTGATTAGAAAAGATGATATTGAAGGTATTAGGAGAACTTCGTAACAAATGAGAGGTGTTTCTCCAAATTCTACCCCCACCCTCACAAGAGAGGTGTTGTTGAATAATGATATAAACAAAAAAGTTTTTGCCTCTCTCCTTGTGGGTGCCCAAAAAAGTGAGAGGCCACAAGAGCCGCCCTACAATAATTGCATTTATTCAACAACGCTTGTGATAGGCGACAAGGGCAGGGGAAAAAGAGGTAAATAGTTGATAAAACTGCTTGTGTTCTTACAGATGTTTATTTATTATCTCAGATGTATTAAATTAACAACATCTGTGATATACTATAAGTATTAGGGTTGCTATGAAAAAACAAGGAAAAAAAGCGCTTAAAATTGAAAGGCTTATAGAGGATGAATCTTTTACCCTACAAAGATCCAAAGGAAATGGTATTTTAAGAAGGCAAATATGGTGTGATGAAGCCGGAAATGTAACTCGATATAGTTTGGCTTATATAAATCATCATTTGTTTTTAGGAGATAATGGTCGTGTGTTAGGTTATGACAATGCACATGGCTATCATCACAAGCATTATATGGGAACAATTGAACCGGTGGAATTTTTAAATTTTATTGAACTTGAAGAGCGCTTTCAAAATGAATTTGAGGTGATACATGCCCAGGTTAAGAAAAAGTAAAGAGATTATTTTTACTGTAAAAACAGAAGCAATCGATAAGTTTTTTGAGCGCGGTAAAAATACGGCGAAATTACTTGATGCTGGTAAGCAAATATTACCGAGAAGAGTTATTAGTTTTGAGGATCCGAAAGATTTAATCAAGTTTTTAACTGAAGCGAAACTTATTTTACTCGCTGCTATTAGGAAAAAACCAGATTCTATTTCTGGATTGGCGCACAGATTGCATCGTAGTCGATCGGCTATTGATAAAGATGTTCAATTACTGGAATCAATTAAAATTGTTGAAAGTGAATATGTCATCAATCCAGGACATGGTAGGTGTAGAATTATAAAAACGATAGATTCGAGACCTATTAAATTGCAAGTAGAAGCTACTATTTAACATCAAAAGCAATAGAGGTATTTATTCAACAACGCCCGCAAGGGGGGAGGGGACTGGTCATGGACCTACTCTACTGTTACCGATTTCGCCAAATTGCGTGGCTGATCGACATCAGTACCTTTTAAAATCGCTACGTGATAAGCCAATAATTGTAACGGGATCGTATATAAAATCGGTGCCAATAAAGGTGATATGCTCGGCATCACAATTAAATGCGCATCAGCAAAAGCATCGTGTTGAGATAAATCCGCTTGATCGGTCAAGATAAACAATTTACCGCCACGCGTACGTACTTCTTGCAAATTAGACAGGGTCTTTTCTAGCAACGCATCATTGGGTACCGTAGCAATCACCGGCATGGTCGGATCAACTAACGCGAGTGGGCCGTGTTTTAATTCGCCAGCGGGATAACCTTCGGCATGGACGTAAGAAATTTCTTTCATTTTCAACGCGCCTTCTAGCGCAATCGGATAAAGCGCGCCACGGCCGATAAAAATCGCATGTTGTTTGTTAGCAAAAAACTTTGCCCATTGTCGAATCGTCGCATCATGTTGCAATACTTCTTTGGCGAGCATCGGTAATTGTTGTAATGCTAATGGTAAGGTGGCTTCTTGTTGACGGCGCAATACCAAGGCCAATAAAAATAAAGCGGTTAACTGCGTGACAAAGGCTTTGGTTGAAGCGACGCCAATTTCTATGCCGGCATGGGTGAGAAAATGTAATTCTGCCTCACGGGTCATGCTGCTATCCGGTACATTGCAAATGGCTAACGTGCTTAAATAAGACATTTTTTTAGCTAAACGTAATGCCGCTAACGTATCTGCAGTTTCTCCCGATTGCGATAAGGTGACATATAAACTATCTTCCGGTTGGGCAATGGTGCGATAGCGAAATTCGCTGGCTACTTCTACCGAACAAGGTAAACCGGCCAATGCTTCAAACCAATAACGAGCAACCATCGCGGCATGATAACTGGTGCCGCAAGCTACTAGTTGAATATGTTTGGTTTTAGCGAGCAGTTTCTCTGCTTGCGGCCCAAAAATTGCTGGCAAGACTTGATGGTTTGGTGTGATGCGGCCGGTTAAACAAGCGGAAATAGCTTCTGGTTGTTCTAGGATTTCTTTTTGCATGTAATGGCGATATTCGCCGCGTTCAATCGTGTCTAAACGCATGGTTAGCGTATGTTGTTCACGCTCAACCGGTTGATGTTGTTGATCGTAGAGTTTAATTTCATTGAGTGAAACATCGGCAATATCATGATCTTCTAAATAAATGAATTGCTGGGTAATAGAAAGCAAAGCGAGGGGATCGGAAGCAATAAAATTTTCTGCTTGTCCTAAGCCAATCACCAGCGGGCTGCCTTGTCGTACGCCAATTAAGCGGTGTGGATAACGTTTGCAAATAACGCCTAAAGCGTACGCGCCTTTTAAGTCTTTGATGGTGTGTCGTACCGCTGCCAACAAATCTTGATGTTGTAAATAATGCCGATAAATCAGATGGACAACCACTTCGGTATCGGTTTCTGAGTGGAATTGATAACCTTCTTGGCGTAATTGGTTACGCAGCTCGGTATGATTTTCAATAATACCATTGTGTACTAACGCAAATTCATCATGGGAAAGAAAGGGATGGGCGTTTTCTTCGGAAGGAATGCCGTGGGTTGCCCAGCGCGTATGCGCGATACCGGTATGACCGTGTAATGCTTTGGTGGCCATCACTGCTTCCAGTTCGCGTACTTTGCCAACCACGCGTAACCGTTGTAATTGCTGCTGGTTATCAATAACCGCTACCCCGGCTGAATCATAGCCGCGATATTCTAGTTTTTTTAACCCATTGAGCAATAATGTGGCAACTGGTCGCTTGGCTACTGCACCGATGATACCGCACATTTTTTGGCCTCATTGAACAGATTTAGTAGATTCTATGCTAGTTAGCTTCTGATAAATCGGTGTATGTGTCAATGCCTATTCATAAGTAAAAGAACATCGCATACGCGCGGTTAAACCCCACGCCCCCCGTTAGCGGATGCGAGGCTTTTCTGTAACCTTTAATTAATTTCATTTCAGATACGCTTTACGTGAGAATCATCTTCCCGCCTCCCACTTGTCCCAACCCCTCGCGACAGCTACAATAAACCATTCATTATTCATGGAATCTTGTATTAGCATGCGTTCTGCCAACAGTTCTAATACTGCCCATGTCAAACCCAAACGGCGATTCCCCGCGTTTCACCGATCTTTTGCGTTTTGGTTGATTATTTTGATCTTGGTCGTGTTATTCAGCCGCATTCGACACGATCTCAACCTCAATAACCAAACACCGAATAAACCAGCTATTGCAGTGGTTGCCGCACCGGTACAAACCAAAAACATGCCGATATATCTTGCCGCTTTAGGCGCGGTGACGCCCACCTATAGCGTGACGGTAAAAACGCAAATCAACGGCATCATGATGAAGGTGTTGTTTCAAGAAGGGCAAATGGTCAAAGCGGGTGAAGTGATCGCAGAAATTGATGCGCGTCCTTATCAAGCCCAGTTATTGCAATACCAAGGGCAATTAGCGCGCGATCAAGCACTACTCGATAATGCGAAAATTGATTTGCAGCGCTATCAAAAATTATGGAAACAAGATGCGGTTTCGCAACAAACCTTAGCAACGCAACAAGCATTGGTGCGGCAATATGAAGGTGATGTAAAAACCGATTTAGGATTAATTGCAGCGACTAAAGTGAATTTGATTTATTGCCAAATTACCTCACCTGTGGATGGCCGAATTGGCTTGCGATTGATTGATCCGGGCAATGTTGTACAAACCTCAGATACCACCGGTATTGCTGTCATCAATACCTTAGATCCGATCACGGTTATTTTTACTATTGCCGAAGATTATATTCCGGAAGTGTTAAAACAAATGGATGCGCAGCAACCATTAGTAGTTAAAGCTTACGATAGACAACAAACTAAATTATTGGCGACAGGCAGCTTGTTGACGATAGATAATCAGGTTGATCCGACTACCGGTACGGTAAAACTTAAAGCCCAATTTCCCAATCCAAATAATAAATTATTTCCTAGCCAATTCGTAAACGCCCGCTTGTTGGTTAAAACATTGCCAGATGCGTTGGTAGTGCCGACAGCCGCCGTTCAATATGGAAATACCGGCACGTTTGTCTATCTGATCGCTACTGATCAAACGGTTCGTATGCAGCCGGTAACGACTGGACCAACTATTGGTACCGAAACAGTGGTGACAAAAGGTTTACAGGCAAATCAACGGGTAGTCACCGATGGTGCAGATAATTTAACCAATGGCGCACTGGTCAAAGTGGTTGTGTCATGAGTCTGTCGGGTCCTTTTATTGTTCGTTCGATTGCCACGTCATTATTAATGCTAGCTATTTTAATTGCCGGCATACTTTCTTATCGCTTGTTACCCGTAGCGTCTCTACCCGAAATTGAATATCCCACCATGCAAGTCTTGACCTTTTATCCAGGCGCGAGTCCAGATGTGATGACCACTTACGTCACTGCGCCATTGGAACGGCAATTAGGACAAATGCCGGGGTTGTTGCAAATGACTTCAACCAGTTCAAATGGTGCTTCGATTATTACGCTGCAATTTGGCTTGGATATTAGTTTAGATGTGGCAGAACAAGAAGTCCAAGCCGCCGTCAATACCGCTAATAGTTATTTGCCGCCAGATTTACCTAATCCGCCGGTCTATAGCAAAGTTAATCCGGCTGATACACCTATTTTAACTTTGGCATTAACGTCAAAAACATTACCGTTACCGAAAGTAGAAGATTATGCTGAAACGCGACTCGCGCAGCGGATTGCCCAACAATCTGGCGTGGGCATTGTCAGTATCAGTGGCGGTCAACGTCCCGCGGTGCGTATTCAAGCGAATCCAACCGCATTAGCCGCTTATGGCTTAAGTTTAGAAAGTCTGCGTGTTGCGGTGGGAAATGCCAATGTCAATGCAGCCAAAGGGAGTTTTGATGGGCCACGCTTAGCTTATACGATTAATTCTAACGATCAATTATTGTCAGCCAGTGAATATCGACCGTTAATTATTGCTTACCAAAATGGCGCACCAGTACGTTTATCAGATGTGGCCAATGTGATTGATGATACCGAAAATGTACGGTTAGCAGCTTGGATGAATAGTGAACCTGCGGTGATTATGAATATTCAGCGGCAACCAGGCGCGAATGTGATTGATGTCGTGGATAGAATTAAATTGTTATTGGAAAAATTAAAGTTGCAATTGCCTGGTGATATTCAAGTGACGATTTTGACTGATCGTACCGATACCATTCGCGCTTCGGTGGCCGATGTACAATATGAAATGTTGTTGTCCATCGTGTTAGTTGTTGTCGTCATTTTTTTATTTTTACATAATGCTTCTGCCACGATTATTCCCAGCATTTCTGTGCCACTTTCGTTAATTGGCACGTTTGGCGTGATGTATTTACTTGGATTCAGTTTAAATAACTTAACTTTGATGGCGTTGACAATTGCTACCGGATTTGTAGTTGATGATGCGATTGTCATGATAGAAAATATTGCGCGTTATATTGAAAAAGGCGATCCGCCATTGCAAGCAGCGATCAAAGGCGCGGAACAAATTGGTTTTACGATTTTATCATTAACTGTGTCATTGATTGGTGTGCTCATTCCATTGTTATTCATGAGCGATGTGGTTGGCCTATTATTTCGCGAATTTGCGATGACTTTAGCGATCACCATTTTGATTTCCGCTTTTGTCTCGCTTACGCTAACCCCGATGTTGTGTGCGCGCATGTTGCGTCAACCCCGACCAGAACAAATGAGCGCCTTTGCCAAACGTGCAACGGCAATACATGAGCATGTATTAGCGCGCTATCGCGTGTCATTGCATTGGGTGTTAGATCGGCAGCCATTTATATTGTTAATTGCTTTTATTACCTTGCTGATTACTTTGTTTTTATTCTATGCGGTACCAAAAGGATTTTTTCCTGTACAAGATACTGGTTTGATTCAGGGAATTTCTGAAGCATCGCAATCGATTTCTTTTCCAGCGATGGCAGAGCGGCAACAACAATTAGCGCGCGTGGTTTTGCAAGATCCGGCGGTGGAAAATTTGTCTTCGTTTATTGGTATTGATGGAACCAATATCACCTTAAATAGCGGCCGCATGTTGATTACCCTGAAGCCGCTTGCTGCGCGTGATGTCAGTGCCAGCGAAGTAATTCGTCGTTTGCAGCCTAAATTAGCAGAAGTAGTAGGCGCAACGTTATATATGCAGCCCGTGCAAGATTTAACAATTAATACGCGCGTGAGTCGTACGCAATATCAATATAGTTTAAATTCGCCAGATAGCGCAGAAGTGACGCGTTGGACCACGCAATTAGTGAAACAATTGCAAACCGCAACCACTTTACGTGATGTCGCGAGTGATCAACAAAATGCGGGTTTGCGTACAGAAATTAAAATTGATCGCGATACTGCTTCACGTTTGGGTGTTTCTACGCAATTAATCGATGACACACTATATGATGCTTTTGGTCAGCGGCAAATCTCTATCATGTTCACGCAACGCAATCAATATCATGTTATTTTAGAAGTATTGCCGAAATGGCAGCAAACATCGCAAGCGTTGAATTATATTTATGTTAATTCGGATGTGATTCAAGCGCAATCTGGCAATGAGGCGACAACGCAAACAACCGGTGCGGTACCGCTTGCTACTTTTACCACGGTGTCACAAAATATCGGCCCGTTGGTGATTTATCGACAAGGACAATTTCCAGTAGCGACGATTTCTTTTAATTTGGCGCCCGCTGCTTCATTAGGCGATGCCGTTGATGCGGTGACACAAGCAAAAGAACTGCTCAATATCCCAGAAAGTGTTGCGACAAGTTTTGAAGGGACAGCAAAAACGTTTCAAAATTCATTGCAAAATGAAGGCTGGTTATTATTGGCTGCGATTATCGTTGTTTATATTGTGTTGGGGGTGCTGTATGAAAGTTATATTCATCCGATTACGATTTTGTCGACTTTGCCTTCTGCAACCATGGGTGCTTTATTGGCGTTGTTATTAACGGGTAATGATTTGAGTATCATCGCGCTGATTGGTATTATTTTGTTGATTGGCTTGGTGATGAAAAATGCGATTATGATGATTGATTTTGCCTTGGAACAAGAACGTAAATATCAAAAAAATCCTTACGATGCGATTTCTGAAGCGGCTGCATTACGTTTCCGTCCGATTGTGATGACGACAATGGCTTCGATGTTAGGCGCCGTGCCGCTTGCCTTGGGCACTGGTATGGGCGCGGAATTGCGGCAACCGCTGGGTATCGCGATTATTGGTGGTTTAATCGTGAGTCAGTTATTGACGTTATATACCACACCTGTTATTTATTTAACCTTTGATAAGTTGTCGCGTAAGGTGATGGGGAGATGAACGAGCGAGTGTATAATAGTGGAAAGCTAAATAGTTGTGCTTTTTTGTGAGGACGTTGAATAAATAAATACTAGCGCTTTTGCCTCTCCCCTTGTGGGAGAGGCCGACGCCGATAGGCGGCGGGTGAGGGGTGATTTTATGAAAAGCATACATTATAGCAGGACATAAATAGTATGTTTTTTATAAATTAGAACACATTTCACATTGTGCCATCGGAAAAACACCCCTCACCCGCAGCAGAGTTTACCCCGCACTTGTTGCGGGGCAGCGGCCTCTCCCACAAGGGGAGAGGCAAAAACGCTAGCGTATTCATTTATTCAACAATGCCCCACAAGAGGAGGTAAAAAACCGCTAAATTCCACGATAATGACAGGCACTTTAAAGTAACTACTTGTTTTTAAAATGAGGAAATAAACCATGCGTGCTCAACTATTTTCTACTGTAATCATTTTCTTCTTATCGATAACAACCGCATTTGCGAATGTAGTTCTTCCTGCAGATTCTCTCCCAATAAAACTTAAACAGCCCAATGTATTAAATGTTATTTCCTATAGTGAATTTAAACCAATCAGTTACGGTCAAGGTGAAGGTTATGAAGCAGATATGCTAAGAGCCATCGCTAAATTATGGGGTGTAGAAATAAAATTTTATCCAGAAAATATTTACCAAGGTATTTGGCGTTCACCTTCTCGCACTTATACGATAGCGGATATTGCCATTGGTGGATTGTCACCTAATGAAGACAGAATAAAAGAAGGCGCACATTTTTCAATCATCAGCACTGTTTTTAATCAATCTTTATTGGTGCGAAAAGAAGATTATCTTTCCGGCCGTATTATTGATTATCGTTCATTTAAAGATACCCATATGAAAATTGGTGTGGTGCCGAGCACTACCGGTGAACATTATGCTTATGTTCGCGCAAAAGAACAAAAATTCCCGATCGAAACTATTGTTGCTTATACCAGCGAAGCAGATTTATTGCCCGCATTATTAAATGGTGAAATTGATGCGATTGCACGGGGGGAAATAGGTAATGATTATCAAGCAACTTCAAATAAAAATCTCGTTACCATTGCGCGAAGAAATTTTGGTGAAGGATTTGCTTTTGCTATTGATTCATCAAATAAATTATTAATTGAAAAAATGAATCAAGCCATTCGCATCGTGACCGATTGTGGTCGTATTACTTATGCGCATTGGTTGAAGAATAAATGTGTGTTTTGGCAGCATGTGGTTAACTTGTCACGGTAGCATTTTTGACAAGCAGTCATAAGGTGGTGTAGACAGTTGTGTAGCGTATCACTTTATGATTTAATAGTATTAAAATAATTAACCGTTAAAAATAATTGTACAATTGTACTCTAATCATTAGGTTAAATTTTGTAACACAAAAAACAGCGCTGTACGTATATTTATACCTATTGCAATACATGTTAAATTTTTGGAGGGAATCATGCGTAATCGTAAAGAGCTTGATACGGTTATTAATTTTGTGAAAAAATTGGAAAACCATTTTGCAAATTCCCCGATTTTGTTTTCAAAATATCTAGAAGAAAACAATAAAGTGCTGTTAGAAAATAAAAAGAACCTTTATGCGTTTTTACAGCATGGTTTTAGTATGGATGATACTTTAGAAGAAAGTAAAAGCATGGCGAGGGATATTTATGAGCGTGCGATCACGTGTTCAGCTAGAATTGATCAAGCGCTTTTATCTATTTATGCTAAATTGCAATCAGGTATTACTAATCGGGAGGCGGAGCCGCCCTTAATAGAGACAACAGAAACAGAGACAGCAGAAACAGGAAAACCAAAACCACAACCGCTTGATTTAACTAAAGCTGAATTTGGCAACGTACTTACCTGTATATTTTCTTTTTTAACGTTCCAAGATCTAATAAATGTAGTACATAGCTGCAAAACATGGCGGAGATTGGCATTAAATATAGCTATTAATGAAAAATATATTGTTTTACCTGCAACAGATAAAGTATACGGAAAATATATTTTAAATTGCACTTACTTTAGGCGACCCCCAGTAACAAATGTAACTTTAAATGGATTATTTAATAATTTTACACAAATACGGTTACCTGAGGTTGTAAGAACATCAGAGGAAATCATACGTTCTTATTTGTCTAAAAAGAGTTTTGTTAAAACATGGGAATGGGGGGTTTTTTTATTGTGGTTTTTGCCCGCATTATTTTTTCAAATCTATAGTTCTCTTTTAGATGCACATACGACTAATATGCATGCGGCTTACGATAAAGCTTTGGCGGATAAGACACCACCGGGTTACGATGGAACAACATACAATAATTTTACGGTGTGGGATGTAGAGAGGAGCGATTTTCTAAGACAAATTATCGATAACGAATCATCGGCAAACCACACTGGAGATATTGCTATATGTCTTTTTTTTATGAGCTTTCTAGCTATTGTTGGTATAGCAGTTTCACGGTTCTTTCGAGGGGAAGAAGATATTATTGATAATGCAATACGAAATTGTAAAGCTAAATATACATTTAAATCTTATTTAGAATTTCGGCTAAATAAACTTGATCAGGATTTATCTGCATTATTAATAAAGCCATCGTTACCTCACTCGCCTGCAGAGGTGGTTATACCTATATCGGATTCTTTTTCCTTGATGGAAAAGAAAATGAAATGATTCGAACAGAATATGTGGTTAACTTGTCACGGTAGGATTTTTGGGAATATTTAATATATGTAAATTTAATTGAGCCATATTTATTTTAATACTCTTTTTGCTAGACGATAAATTTCCCCATCATTGCGTTTACCAACCAGGACGACAGTAAGTAAATCTTTTTTTGAATCATGTCGATAAATAACTCGATATTCACCAATATCAACCCGGATATATCCTTCATAGCCTATCAACTGTTTTGCATCATGGGGCATCGGTTTTTTTTCTAATGATAATATACAATCTTTTACCTGCCTTTTATGTTTGGGTGGCAGAGATTTAATGAACTTTTTTGCTCTAGGTTTAATATCAAGAATAGGCATTATTCATCGCCAAGTAAAAAATCTTTAGTTTTCTTAGCGCCCAGCGATTTTTCTTTGTCTGCCGCTGTTGCTAATTCTCCCCAATAAGTATCTTCTAGTTCTATATAATGTTCATAGGATACGATAACAGCAATTGGGTGGCCGGATCGTTCAATAACAACAGGTTCTTTAATTGCTTGGTTGAGGTATTTACCTGGATGTTTGTTGAGTTCGGTAGCAGTTGTTTTCATATTAAGGCCTTTTTTAAGCAAGAGTTCAGAAAAAAACGTATAATACGTATTTTACGTATTATACGGTTAAATGTAAAAAATAGCAAAAATTGTCAAATTCCGCCAATTAGCGTATGATATAGCTTCGCATCGTGACCGATTGTGGTCGTATTACTTATGCGCATTGGTTGAAGAATAAATGTGTGTTTTGGCAGCATGTGCTTAACTTGTCACGGTAGCGTTTTTTGTTGGATGTATAATTGGGCGATCAACTATTTTAAAATCTTGATCAAGTGTTAAAATAGGGCAATCTTCTTGTACGGCTAAAGCGTAAGCAAAACAGTCACCCAGATTTAAAGGATATTTGATTCGTGCATCAGCTGCAATTTGCGCTTGTTCAATATCGGGGCTAACAAAGCGAATACCGCTGTATAGCAAACGTTCTTTCAGCGAAGGAAATAGTTGCGGTTGACGATCTTGTAAGCGAATGAGTGTTTCAGTTAAGTTAACTGTACTCATTCTTAATTCATTTGCATGTTTGTTCATTTGCATAAGTGACCATTCAGCAAATTGTTCTTTGAAGAATACCGATAAAATGACAGAAGTATCTAAGACCATAGCTTTATTTCCATAAATCATCATCAGATTGAAATTTGTTTTTTTTGTTAACAGGTAGTTGAATAGCCAGACCTAACCAACTAGTAAAATCCGTTGGTGATTTGTTTGGAGTGTTATGTTCTAACCCTTCCTTAACCGCAAGTCTAATGGCTTCAGATTTAGTTTTAATATGTCGTATTTTCATGAACCTAGTCAGGTCGCGTTTGAAAGTTGGGGTTATATGTAAATTTAATTGAGTCATCTTAATTACCTATATATTATATATAAATATGTACATGGCATATACATACATTCTACGATAATATCCATAAAATTGTCAAATTCCACCAATTAGCGTATGATATAGCTCTATTATTAAACAATAATGTTTTATGATGAAAAATACCTGGCAATTAAACCACTTAGATGCACAATTGATTGAACTTGCACTGCTAGAGGATCTGGGTTGGCCTTATGCAGATGTGACAACGGCTACCCTATTTGCAGAAAATACCACCCTTTCCCAAGCGAAAATCGTCTCTAAACACCCTACCCCAATTACCCTGGCTGGGTTGCCGGTAGTAAACGCCATCCTGGCAAAAATGGGTGATCAATGTACGATGCAGACCGAATACACCGATGGACAACGGCTATTGCCAGGCGCAACTTTATTAACTCTCCATGGCCCAGCTAATACGCTACTCATGGTCGAACGTACGGTATTGAACTTCTTGCAGCATCTCTGCGCGATTGCTACGCTCACCGCGCAATTTGTTGATCGCATCAAGCATACCACCACGAAAATTTTGGATACACGCAAAACCATGCCGGGTTTTCGGCATTTAGCAAAATATGCAGTACATTGTGGCGGTGGTGTGAATCATCGTATGGGGTTATATGATGCGCTGATGTTAAAAGATACGCATATCGATTTATTAGGCGGCATGGCGATTGCCTTGCAAATCTTGCCAGAGCATACAAAACAAACGTTACCTGTGATAGTGGAAGTGCGCACACCTGAAGAGTTAGTTATTGTTTTAAACTTAAATCAGGAATTACCTAAAGTAACCCGTGTATTATTAGATAATATGTCGCCCGCAACCCTACAAAAATGCGTGTCCTTATGTCAAGGTAAAATGTCTACCGAAGCATCGGGTAATATTAATTTTGCCACCGTTGCCAGTGTGGCTGAATGCGGTGTTGATTTTATCTCAATCGGACAGCTTACCCACTCAGCCGGTAATGTGGATTTGTCTATGCAGTGTCACAGGTGATTATGCAAAATACTATTTCTCAACAAGGTCAACGTTACGCGTTTGATGTCATTGTCCTTGGCAGCGGTATTGCTGGGTTATGTTATATTTTAGAATTATTAAAGTTACGCCCACAAACAAAAATTGCTTTGCTGACAAAAGGTGAATTAACGCAATCGAATACGTATCATGCGCAAGGCGGTATTGCTGCTGCTTATTCTGCACAAGATATTCAACCGCATATTACCGATACCTTAGCAGCAGGTGATGGACTGTGTGATCAACAAACCGTTGCTGCGATTTTAGCGAAAGGCCCAGAAAGCGTACAATATTTATTAGAGCAAGGCGTAGCGTTTGAGCGTGATGATAATAATGAATTTGTTCGTGGCCGTGAAGCGGGTCATTCTGCACGACGTATTTATCATGTCGGCGATGAAACTGGCGCAGCAATTATTCATGCGTTAGTGGCACAATTGAAGCAATGCCCACAAGTCACTGTCTTTGAAAAACATATTGCGATTAATTTAATGACACAAAACAAACCGCATCAACCAGGCCAATTTGCTGAAGTAGTAGGCGTCTATGCATTAGCAGAAACAACGGGCAGCATCCATACGTTTTTAGCTAATGCCATTGTAATCGCTACTGGCGGTGCTGGAAAAGTCTATCGTTATACCTCTAATCCCAGCATGGCGACTGGTGATGGTGTCGCTATGGCTTATCGTGCCGGTGCGCGTGTGAATGGATTGGAGTTTTATCAATTTCATCCGACGTTATTCTATCATCCAGAAATGAATAATTTCCTGATTTCAGAAGCCTTGCGCGGTGAAGGGGCTTATTTGCGCTTACCGAAAACCGGCGAACGTTTTATGCAGCGTTATGCACCGGATACTATGGAGTTAACCACCCGTGATTTATTAGCGCGTGCTATTTTTTGTGAAATTGAACAAAACAATGAAGGTTATGTTTATCTTGATGTGCGGCATCAAGATAAAGCATTTTTGGCGCAACGGTTCCCAATGATTTATCGAACGTTGACACAGATCGGTTTAGATTTAAGCCGTGATATGATTCCAGTAGTGCCAGCGGCGCATTATATGGGCGGCGGCGTGTTGACCGACATTGATGGCCGTACCGATTTAAAAAGATTATATGCCATTGGCGAAACTGCTTTTACTGGGTTTCACGGCGCTAATCGGTTGGCTAGTAATTCATTATTAGAAGGTGTGGTAATGGGACGCAATGCCGCGCAAGCCAGTCTTGCGACGATTGCTAGCGCAACAGATTGCCCGTCTGATGCCATTCGCGATTGGGATTCCACTTGCGTTGTTGATTCGCGCCGCGCCAGTCAAATCAACGTGCATTGGCGCGGATTGCGTGGTGAAATGAGTTCTTATGCCGGCATTGTGCGTACCGAAGCAGGTTTGCGCGATCAACTTAAATTAGTATTGGCACGTCGAGAAATGATAGAAGGTTATTATTGGAAATATAGCATCACCCGAGATTTGATTGAATTAAGAAATATTATTTTAATTGCTGAATTGATTGTTCGTTCAGCGTTGGCGCGCCGTGAAAGTTGCGGCGGTCATTATCGTGAGGATTTTAGTTATGCTTAACTCAAATTTGCTACGACCGACATTGCAAGTTTGCCAAGATGATTATCCATTAGATTGGTATCAAAAAGAATTCATGCCATATGCAGAAGAATATCAAGCGCTGCCAGATCGCTATATTTTAACGACTTTATTATGGATGGAGCCGTATATTGAAGCGGCGGTAAAACATTTTGGTGATTCGTTGTTATTGCTCGCCCATTATTATATGGGCGGTGAAATAGTTAAATTGATAAAACATTTTGGCGGTACGATAGGTGATTCTTATCAGTTGGCGTTGATGGCGGTTGAACAGCCGGAAAAAAAGATTATTGTTGAATCGGCAGTACATTTCATGGCGGAATCGATTAGTATTTTAGCGCATGCCGATCAAGCGGTTTATATTACCAATCCAAAATCAGGCTGTACTATGGAAATGCTGGCTAAAGATTTTATGGTGCAACCGGCGTTTACGCAATTGAATGCGCGTTATGATGCGAATCAGATTATGCCGATTTGCTATATGAATACTTCTGGCCGCATTAAAGCGATGACCGGTGCGCAAGGCGGCGCGGTTTGTACCAGTTCTAATGTGAAGAAAATTTTTCAGTGGGCATTAACACAAAATAAAAAGATTTTATTTATTCCTGATCGGCATATGGGTGAAAATGTAGCGAGTTGGTTGGGTATGCCTAAAGAAAAAATCGCTTATTGGCCAGCAGGACAAGCCGCGGTTCATTTTTGTTTGGCAGAGCAACCGCCCGCAGTGTTAGCGCAATTTGATCAGGCGCAACTCATTTTGTTTGCTAGTGAATGTGGTGTGCATAGTTATTATCAACCAGCGATGGTACAGTATTGGCAGCAACAAGGTTACCATGTTGCGGTTCATCCAGAGTGTCGAAATGATGTGGTGATGATCGCAAATAGTCACGGCTCCACTGCTTATTTATGGGACTGGGTGACCAATGATAAAGCGGGCACGGGCAAGTATGCGATTGGCACAGAAGGACATATGGTGAAAAATTTACGTGACGTGTGTCGGCAAAAAGATATTGCTGTGGTAAATTTGAGTGATGTGCCGGATAATCAATTTAATAAAAAAGGCTGCGGTTGCGCAACTATGTCGCGTAATGATCCGCCGCATTTGGTTGCGGTATTAGATTTGTTGCGGCAAGGTAAAGTGCCGGCTTTTAATTTAGTGCAACCGGGTGATGTGGTAGATGAATTTGTCGGTACGCGTGAACGGTTGACTGGTGAAGGACAACAATGGATTATAACAAATGCACGGCGCGCATTGGAAAAGATGATAGCTATTACTAGAAGTTAGTTTAGGATCCTATTTTAACAGGGAGAGAAAAGATGAAATTATATTATGCGAAAGGCGCTTGTTCATTGGTGTGCCGCATTGTCATTAATGAAGTAAAACTGCCGTGCGAATACGAATCAGTGGATTTGCGAACTAAAAAAACCGAGACCGGACAAGATTTTTTCAAAATTAATCCGAAAGGCAGCGTACCCACTTTGCAAGTAGATGAAAAGGAAATCCTAACTGAAAATGCGGTTATTGTGCAGTTTCTTGCAGAAAAAGCCCATGCGGTTTCTTTGTTGCCGCCAGTAGGGGAGTTTAAACGTTATCATGTGTTAGAATGGTTGAATTATGTTGCTACTGAGTGGCATAAAGGTGTTGGTTCATTGTTTAACGCGCAATATCCCGCGGAAGTTAAAGAAACGGTTTTAATCCCTGCAATAACCAAAAAAGTTCAATTTGTTAATCACCATTTAGAGCAACATCGATATTTGTTTGGGGAACAATTTACTTTGCCGGATGCTTATTTGTTTGTGATGATGACTTGGCTGGTTCATTTTAAATTTGATTTAGCGCAATATCCGGCTTTAGAACGTTATTTTAAAGAATTGCTGCAGCACCCTTCGGTGAAAATCTCGTTGGAACAAGAGGGGTTGGGGTGAGGTGGTGGGGTTGTTAAATAAATGAGGAAAGCGAAGAGTATTGCCTCTCCCCTTGTGGGAGAGGCCGCTGCGAAGCAGCGGGTGAGGGGTGTTTCTATAGAAAATATCTCTGTACACGACAAACTACCATGGCCTCATCGTGAACGTGCCCGCATGCGTGCTGAGGTATCCCCACAAATTTATTATGTTGAAGGGTTAGAAAAGCCAAAACATTGCATCTTCTTCTCTGCTCGATCAATGTCATTGTAACCATTCAGGGTCTATCGTAGCCTGGGAGCAGTTCCGTCTGCGGTTAAACCCCACGCCCCCGCTAGCGGATGCAAGGCTTTTTTTGCAACCTTTAATTAATTCAACGACTTACAAAAAAATTTGTGGGGATATCTCAGCACGCACGCGGGCACGTTCACGATGAGGCCATGGAAATTTGGAAATACACCCCTCACCCGCCGCGCTTTGCGCGTCGGCCTCTCCCACAAGGGGAGAGGCAATACTCTTAGCTTTCTTCATTTATTCAATAACGCCCCCACAAGGGGAGAGGCAAAAGCGCTAGTGTATTTCTTTATTCTCTCCGAATAGCAAAATAGCAAATTTGTTTTTAATCTGCTGTTTCTCCGCTCATAGATAACCGTGCTAATCCAGACTCAAGTTCTTTTAATTCTATTTCTTCCCATTTTATGACGCCAAATTTCATCGCCATATTTTACAATAAAGAGAATCCTAGCTTCTTTCGGCAGCCATTTATATCTGATGACTATTGAAAAAAATAGTTAATAGCCGTGTAAAGTGCTGGCGTGGGTAAATTATAATTGCCTAACGATCGCTTTATTTTGTGAGCTAAATCAAATAATGAACCTAAGCCCAAGTAAGGGGTTCTATTTTCTATCGCCATTTTTATTAAATTTGATGTTGCTTGCGTGAAAAGAAAGGCTAAGTCTTCATGGTGGAAGGTTAGTTTATTTGTTCTTAGGTCTGGCATGTTTTTTAAGAATAGATAGTGATATAAGTGAGAAATGGCAGCAAAGTGACCCTGGCTAGCCGCAAAAACATACATGGTTATTGCGCATTGCGATTTGATTGCCGTTTTCCGCAGCTTCATAGATTGGTCGCAATATACTTTTGCTCGGCGCAGCGTATCTTTCGTATTCTTGTTCTTCGAAGGGTGTTTGTTTTGTAATTAAC
>DATAXC010000242.1:0-3782 GCA_036266895.1 Gammaproteobacteria bacterium | reverse complement strand
TTGAAATCAAACCTGAAAGAACCGAGTTAAATACCCTATTTCAGATACTTTCTGCCGTTAACTTAGATATAACCGTATTAACAAAAGATAAGATAACACCAACTACAACTAAATGGAAAGAAGAGTGGTAATCATGAAAACGCACAAACGTATTCTCAACATATTAATGAATGGCATCTTAATAGGTAAATTAGAAAAAGCTACGCAAAGCGGTCTCACTTTTACTTGCGAAATTCTTTATTTTGAAAATGTAAAAGCTTTGGTAGTCGAAAGATTTGATCGTAATTTATCTCAAGATAAAACTTGGATCATGCGCTTGCCGCAAGAAGATATGTGCCAAGCACTCGGCATTTCACCCAATTTAAAATATCAAGCAGAGGGTGGCCCTGGTATGAATGACATTATGCGATTATTACTTAGCTCTGCGAATCCCATTGAAGATCGAGATATTTTTTTTCGTGCTCAAGTATTGTTTTGGTTACTAGCTGCCATTGACGGGCATGCTAAAAATTTTAGCCTGTTCATTGAACCAGAAGGAAAATATCGCTTAACGCCTTTATATGACATTATGTCAGCTTACCCACTGATTGCAAAAAAACAATTACAAAAACAAAAAATTAAAATGGCAATGGCGCTTAGAGGCGAAAATAACCATTACCATTGGTATAATATCCAACGCAGACATTTTATTGGTGCGGCAAAGGCCGCCAATTATTCCACAGAAAAGGCAGAAGTTATTCTCGATGACATGCTAAACAAAGTAGATACGGTGATAGAACGCGTATCCACGCAATTGCCGAATACCTTTCCTAAACAGATAGCCCTGCCTATCTTTGATGGGATGCAAGCCATGAAGCAGAGATTAGCAAACATTACCTAACTGTAGTATTTTATACCTGTATATTTTTACGGATACTGTTATAATATACCTATATATTTTACGGGTTCCGCGCAATGAAACGGTATCTTATTGATAAATTGAAAGATTGGCTAAAATCTCCTTCCCGCAAACCAGCTGTGATTCGAGGTGCGCGCCAGGTAGGTAAAACCTGGATTGTCAGAGAGCTTGCTAAACAAACCGGCAAGCAGCTAATCGAGCTTAATTTTGAAAAACAGCGTTCTCTTGCCATTCATTTTGAAAGTAATGATCCATCGACGATTTTACTAAATTTAGAAAGCGCATTGAATCAAACTATTCATCCAACAAACGCTATCTTGTTTTTAGATGAAATTCAGGCTGCGCCTGATCTATTGGCGAAATTGCGCTGGTTTTATGAAGACATGCCTGAGCTGGCTGTGATTACTGCAGGATCATTGCTGGAATTTGTATTAGAAAATCATACGTTTAGTATGCCTGTTGGGCGTATTCAATATTTTTTTATTGAACCCTTAGGGTTTGAAGAATTTTTATTAGCAAAAAATGAAACACATTTATTATCAGCCATAGAAAAAGTTTCTATTGAGCAATCATTTAATACATCATTGCATGATAAAGCTAATCAACTATTTAAGGAATTTATCACTGTAGGTGGCATGCCAGAAGCGGTTTCTACTTGGATCAAAACATCTTCATTAGAAGCACTTGCAGAGGTACATAATAATTTAATCAATACTTATCAAGATGATTTTACAAAATATGCGGGAAAATTATCGATTACCTATTTAGAAGAAGTATTGCATGCGGTACCAAAATTATTAACCAAAAAATTTATTTATAGTCACGTGGATCCCACTGCACGACATGAGAGTATTAAACAAGCATTGAACTTACTATTAAAAGCACGCTTGTGTCATAAAGTGCAAAGTGTAAGTGCAAATGGTATTCCTCTTGGGGCTGAAATAAAGTCAAAGATATTCAAAATTATCTTGATCGATGTAGGTTTAGTTTCAACAATGCTAGGCTTAAAGCTGCATCAATTTAATAACATAGAGGATATTTTAGTCGTCAATAAAGGAGCCCTAGCGGAACAAGTCGTAGGACAATTATTACGCTTATTATCGCCATTTTATGTTGAACCAACATTACATTATTGGAACCGTGAATTAGCAAGCTCAAGTGCTGAAATTGATTATTTAATTCAAGACAACCAACGATTGATTCCAATTGAAGTGAAGGCCGGTGTTGAAGGAAAATTAAGATCATTGCATCAATTTATGAGTGAAAAACCGTGGAAACATGCAATTCGTTTTTATACCGGGCCTGTTCAGTGTGATCATATCAAATCAAAAACAACAACGGGCAGCCCAAATGATTATGAGTTAATTTCACTACCATTTTATTTGCTGGGTCAGATATATAGATTGCTGGAACAGTTCCCATCATATAATTAAAAAATTTACTCACTTTATATACCCATTACACCTCAAGATGCGAGATTTTAACATGCAGATTGCGAGAAGTTATAACGTTCTGATTGAGAAAAATCGCAGGAATACTTGCAGTATTTCGAGATTTTTTGAAAGTATCAGGCTTGGGTTATTGCGTTTTTTGTAATTAATTAGCACAGAAAGAATTAGAATAACTCAAGCCTGACACAGTTTTCAGTTTCTTAGTCTGACACTTCCCCCGCTGCGCTATCATATTGAGCAGTAATTTCAATTAACTTAGCTTCATTGAGTGGTTTACCGTAAACAGAATCCATCCCTGCCTCGAGACATTCGTCTCGTATATCTTCTAAAGAAAACGCAGTTATTCCAAGAATAGGCGTATGGCTTCCCTTTTTCTCATGCGCACGAAAGATCTTAGCAATTTCTATGCCACTTAAACCAGGCAGCCCCACATCAGAAAAGATCAAACTATATCCACGACTTGCTTTTATTAACGCTTCCGTAGCATTAGTAGCCGTATCAACTGTATAACCAATTTTTTCCAGTAAGGTACGAAGTACTAATAACATGATGCTATCGTCTTCAATAAGCAATACACGCGGACGTGGGTGATGACCATTTTTACCTTTTAAATTATCCATGAGTAATCTCCTTCTTTTAAACTATTAACGATCCCATTAAAAAAGTGTTAAAATTGAACTAGTTAATTGAATTTGTTTTTTTACAAAACATCAACACTAATAGTTTGCATTATGTAAGATGAATTTACAATAGGGTGATAATTATTTTTATGGCTGAGTTACTAGACGAAGAAAAAAGTCTCAAAAAGAAACTAGCTTTAGCTAGGGGAAAACGATTAACTCAATTAAGGTCTATGACCGGACTGACGATCACCGAATTAGCACATAAAGCAGGGGTTAGTCGTGCCATCATCAGCTATTGGGAAAACGCTGCCAGAAATGGCTTAAGTAAACATGGCGCCCGGGTTGTTATAGATACTGTTCAACAAGAAGGGGTAACTTGTGAACTAGAATGGCTATGGAATGGGCAAGGAAGGCCGCCACAAATCATATCCCATGTCATGGAAGATGAGGTGCCTTATCAAATACAACATAACTTGCAACAAGTTGTGCCGAGTATTCAACAAGAAATAGCCGTTTTTCAAAAAGCAAATATGAATACGGTCATTGTTAAAATAGACGACACCCAACTTTGGCCTTATTTTGAATTTAATGATATCGTTGCTGGTATCTGGCAACCCGTAGAATCTCTACATGCTGAAAAATTTTGCATTGTTACCATAAACGGCCAATTAAAAATAAGATGGTTAAAAAGAGTAAACCCGCTTCATTCCCCGACTTTAGTTCAAATAAACGTATCCGCTAATTTAACCGCCCACTATTAACTTTCTATAATTTCCTTATACTCCATTTTTTAACTGATGGAGAATTAAA
>DATAXC010000131.1:0-7158 GCA_036266895.1 Gammaproteobacteria bacterium | reverse complement strand
TCTCCCACAAGGGGCGTTGTTGAATAAATGAGGTTAAAGCTTTTTGCCTCTCCCACAAGGGGCGTTGTTGAATAAATGAGGTTAAAGCTTTTTGCCTCTCCCCTTGTGGGAGAGGCCGACGCCGAAGGCGGCGGGTGAGGGGTGTATTTATGGAAAATATCCTGTACACAACAAACTACCATGACCTACTCGTGAACGTGCCCGCGTGCGTGCCCGTTCACGAGTAGGTCATGGAAATTTGGAAAATCACCCCTCACCCGCCGCCTAACGGCGTCGGCCTCTCCCACAAGGGGAGAGGCAATACGCTTCGCTTTCCTATTTATTCAAAACGTCTCTTACGGGATAGTAGCGCGTAGGTTGGGCTAAGCTTGCGAAGCCCAACAATCTGCGAAGCCCAACAATGCGGGAGAGGGTGTTTTATGACCATACAACAATTATTACAATTCGCCACCACAGCACTACAAGACAAAACAGCCTCTCCTGATCTGGATGCAGCAATTTTATTGGCGCATGTGTTAGACCAGCCGCGCAGTTATCTTTATACCTGGCCAGAACAGCCTATCAACGACACTCAACTCCATCGCTTCCAAGCCCTCTTACAACAACGTTGCCAGCAACAAATCCCAATCGCTTATCTAGTCCGGCAAAAAGCATTTTGGTCATTAGATTTAGAAGTCACTGAAGCAACGCTGATTCCTCGCTCCGAAACCGAATTATTGGTCGCCACTGCTTTAACTTTATTGCCGGCAACCGCCCCTATGCAAGTGGCTGATTTGGGTACCGGTAGTGGCGCAATTGCGTTGGCGCTGGCCAGTGAGCGGCCCGACTGGCATCTCTATGCGACCGATGTCAGTAAAAATGCCCTAGCGATTGCCAGTAAAAACGCACAACAATTGGCGCTTAGTAATCTATCTTTTCATCAAGGTGACTGGTGTACTGCTTTGCCGGTAAAAGGATTGCAGATGATTATCAGCAATCCACCTTATTTATCTGCCGCAGAATGGGCTGCCGCACCGGGTTTGCATGCGGAACCGCAACAGGCGTTTATTGCCGACGAAGGCGGTTTAAGTGCTTTGCGTATCATTAGTCAGACGGCGAGTACCTATTTGATAGCGGGCGGTTATTTGCTGATGGAGCATGGATTTGCACAAGGCGCAGCTGTTCGCACACTTTTTATGCAGGCAGGATATGGTCAAGTGCATACTTTGCCTGATTTGGCTGGGCATGAGCGGGTAACCTTAGGAATATGGTGTCCTGCTAAAAGTGATTCGCTTCCGGTATAAAATGAACTACAATTATTTTAAGTGATGGAATTTGGCAAGAATGACTGATTGTGGAGAGTGAGTTATGGCAACATTAAAAGAAAGAGATATTTTTGAACCCAGTTTAGAAGTGTTAGGTATTACGCCTTATAAACAAAAGAAGACTGAAGATTATATGAGCCCAAAGATGCAAGAGCATTTTAGTCATATTTTACTAGCGCTACGCCAACGTTTGCTGGAAGGCGGTGATAAAATTGTGACCCATATGAAAGAAGATGCGATTAATTATCCCGATCCAAATGATCGCGCAAGCCAAGAAGAAGACTTTCGTTTGGAATTGCGTACGCGTGATCGTGAAAGAAAGCTGCTTAAGAAGATTGAGGAATCCTTGGAATTAGTACGAGAAAAAGATTATGGTTATTGTGAAGTATGCGGTGTGGAAATTGGTTTGCGTCGTTTAGAGGCACGTCCTACCGCGACCTTGTGCATTGATTGTAAGACATTAGACGAAATTAAAGAGAGACAACAGAAGCAGGAAGAGGAATACTGATAATAGTAGTAGTAGCTCCTAAGACCGTCACCTAAGGACGATTGTATGCCGCCTGCAGCGCCGTCATCGCAAGGCCAGCCAGATAATTCCACAGGTATTATCTGGACGGTTGCGTTTATTTTTGTTGTCCTTGCAGTGATCTGGTTTGTTTTCAAAAAACACTTAGTTACCTTTTATTTGACAATAAAGTTGTATGAAGTTTATTTATTAAATCTGTTTGACCCCACTTATTTTCTTACGTTACAAGATAGAGTGACTTCGGCTATCGCTAATCCATTGGTGCTAGGGTTTAATCAAATTGTCGATATCGGTGCGGCGGTAGGGAACTGGCTGCGTATCCCTTATATGGTAATTTTGATTCTGCTGGCTTTTTTTGTTTATTTGAGCAGCTCTACGCGAGTTTTTAAACGTGCTTATAATATGCAGCAATTAGCTAGTTTAGAAAAAGTAAATTGGCCACAAATTACACCCACATTACATTTGAATTTACTCAAAGTAGACATTAATAAAGGTCCTTGGGCAATGGCGATGACGCCGATGCAATTTTGTAAACATAACAATTTATTAGAAGAAGTACGTGTTGAGCGACGTGAAGGGATGGCGCGCAAAGACTGGGATCGCATCAGTGTCATATTGAAAAAAGGCGAAGCTAATAAATTATTTGCACTGCAAGTCGGAGCGCAATGGAAAGGCGTAGATAAATTGCCGCCGCATGTCCGAGCTTTGTTTGCTGTTTTTGCCGCGCGTGTTAATGCCGACAGTAAAGCCGCACATGAAGTATTAATGCGATTAAGTGCCTCGCCACCCAATAAATTAAATATGACTGGTGTCGATGATTTATTAAAAAAACATCATAATACTAAGCTTGTTCAAAAAATTGAGCAGGCTCATGGTTATGTATTGACGGTGATGGCAGCGATGTTAGAAGGTGCGCGTGAAGATGGTGTGCAAGCCTCTGCCGATTTTCTTTGGCTGAAGCCGATTGACCGCCGATTATGGTATATGCTTAATACAGTAGGCAGACAAACGCCTTTTGTTGAAGTAGCCGGTCCCTTCGCGCATTGGATAGCTGAAAAAGAAGCAAGCGGCAAAGTGATGGTGCCGGTGATAGAAGAGGCTACGAAAGCGTTAGAATTAGCTTTAAGCGAGGTGCTTTATAAGCGCGATGAAGAGCCGATAGAGTCGAAGGAGAATAAATCACGATGAGATTACGTGGTTTAGAAGAACAACATGAAATGGCCCCGCAACTTTTGCTGCGCGATACACGTACGCTGGGCATGAAAGTTGTTGATTTTTTTAAAGACCCGCTGAATAGCGCTATTTTATTATTTACTTTTGCTATGTGCGCTTTCTTTTTTTCGGCAATAACCGAGGTTTTTTTGCTTGGCGGCATTGGCGCGTTTTTATATGCCTATACCCGTCACAGTATTTTACCGTTCCGTATGCCGCAACGTTCAAAAGCAGATGATTATAATGATACGCTGCCAGGTTCAGATAAACCCCGCAAAGCACGCGGCATTACTTTTTTTGGTAATCGACGTTCAAACAGTGATGAACTTTGGTTTAATAACGATGATATGCGTACACATGTTTTAATCTTCGGTTCAACCGGTAGCGGTAAAACGGAAGCATTAATTTCATTGTCTTTTAATGCCTTAGTACAAGGCAGTGGTTTTTTATATGTAGATGGTAAGGGTGATAATTCGCTGTTTGCGAAAGTGTTTGCCATGTGCCGCAGTATGGGACGTGAAGATGATTTGCTATTAATTAACTTTATGACCGGTGCGCGTGATGTGGTCGGTGCACAAGAAAAACGCTTATCGAATACCATGAATCCATTTTGTAATGGCTCATCGAGTATGTTATCGCAATTAGTTGTGAGCTTAATGGATAGCGGCACACAAAGTGCTGATGGCGATATGTGGAAAGGCCGTGCCATTGTATTCGTCGAAGCATTGATGAAAGTATTAGTTTATATGCGTGATCAAGGCAAAATTTTGTTAGATGCCAATAGCGTACGTAATTATTTTGAATTGAATCGGTTAGAAGCAATTGCATTAGATAAAATGTTTCCACGTGATAATCAAGAACCAGTTAGTTTGGCGGATGCACCCGATTTAGTATTAGAGCCGATTAAAAACTACATCAAAAACTTACCGGGGTATGATCCAACCAAAAAAGGTAAACAAGGTTCGCAAGTATTAGAGCAACACGGGTTTATTACCATGCAATTAACCCGCGTGTTTGGTTCGTTGGCAGACACTTACGGCCATATTATTCGTACCAATTTAGCGGAAGTCGATTTGAAAGATGTCGTGTTAAATCGCCGTGTGTTGGTGGTGTTGTTACCCGCATTGGAAAAATCACCCGATGAATTGTCCAATTTAGGTAAAGTGATTATTGCTTCGTTAAAAGCCATGATGGCAGCTGGTTTAGGTGAATCCGTAGAAGGAACTTATCGTGAAGTGATCGAACGGAAACCGACCAATGCACTTACCCCCTATATGTGTATTCTTGATGAATATGGTTATTATGCGGTGAAAGGATTTGCTGTGGTGCCAGCACAGGCACGTTCATTAGGATTCTCGGTTATTTTTGCCGGACAAGATTTACCTGCTTTCCAAAAAGCGTCTAAAGAAGAAGCCGCATCCATTGGTGCAAATACCAATATTAAAATTTGTATGAAATTAGAAGATCCGTTGGAAACTTGGGATTTCTTTCAAAAAACCGCTGGTGAATCCTATGTGACTAAAGTGGATTCTTTTCAGACAAACGCGGGTAGTTTATTAAATAATTACATGGACAGCCGCAGCGCTTCTTCGGAAAAACGCCAGCGCGTTGATTTATTAGATTTAAAAGAACAGCGAGAAGGTGAAGCGCATATTTTTTTCAAATCTAAAATTATTCGTGCGCGCATGTTTTATGCCAATCCACCGAAAGCGGATGAGATCCGTATTAATCAATTCTTGAAAGTAGAGCCACCAGCAGGCCGCTTGTTGATTGATTTGGAGGAACGTCTTGACCGGTTTAGAGAAGTATTAACGAAAGAAGGTGAGTTTGCACCGCCGCAAGAAGAAAGTGAAGAAGTGCAAATTATTTCTGATGCGATTGTCGCTGATCCAGGCGCTAATTCTATCGAACGTGCTTTGAGTGCATTGCTGGCGTTTCATAATCGCCATGGTGTGATGGACAGCAGTGTGATGAAGGAAGAAGAAGTCAGTGCTGATGAAGGCAGATTGAATATCTTTAGTAAAGTAATCTTAGGTGAATTAGAAAAGAAATTAGTTGATCCGACAAAATTTAGCGCATTTAGCATGCCGTTGGTCAATAAAAGTTTTGCCAGAGATAAAATTGAATTGCTGGAACGCTTAATGGGTAGAGCAGGTTCGCAAGCTGGACCAATGGCCAGTGAAATTATTAAAGATATGGCTTTGTCAACAGATTACCCGCCCTATGTAGAAGGGATTTTCTTGCCTAGTGACGAAGTGGTGGCTATTGCCAATGAAGTATGTGATTATGTAGTCTCTCTTAAAACTAAAACTCAGGAAGAGTAGTGCAAGTGGAAAAATTGTTTTCATTCTTACAATATGGTTTTTCTCCTCTCCGCTTTATCCTCCTTGTGATGTTAGCTATTCTTACCGGCTGCGCGTCTTCTAATGTGACGCGTGATGTGACAGCAAACGTGGATACCGGTGTTCAGAATGTAAAGAATATCGCGGACAATGCGGCTAATAGTAATTTCGCTGATTCTTATCAAAATACCAGTCAAGCAACCAAAGGTGCTATCTTGGGCGGTGCAGCAGGTGCGATTACCGGCGCATTTTATGCGGGTAGCATAGGGGTGATACCTGGTGCCGCAACTGGCCTGATTTTAGGCGCAAGCTATGGTAGTTATATTGATGCGAATACCAGCTTACGTGACCAATTAGAGAATCGTGGTGTCAATTTAGTAGAACTAGGCGATCAAATTTTAATTGTGGTACCGTCAGCACGCCTTTTTTTCCCACAAACAGCGAATATCAAACCGCAAGCGTATTCTACTTTGAATATGCTGGTGCAGTATATTAATCAATATACGAAGACATTAGTGAAGGTTGCCGGATACACCAGCGCCAGTGGTTCACCGGAGATTGATCTGGCCTTGTCGCAGCAACAGGCTAAGCATGTCGCCAAATTTTTGTTAGTTAGCGGTGTGGATGCCCGTATCTTATTTGCCGAAGGCTATGGCGGCAGTCGTCTGATTGCGAAAAACTCATTGAATTGGGATAGCAGTGATAATTATCGGATTGAAATTACACTAGAGAAGTTGTATGTGTAGGGGAATGTATTGCATCCCGTGACCAGTCCTCTCCCGCTTGCGGGGGAGGGTTAGGGTGGGGGATTGGATTTTACAAATGACCCCTCTCCCCTAGCTCTCTCCCGCAAGCGGGAGAGGGGAGTAGGATGGGTTAGGGATCTTAATTTTTAGGGTATGATATACCATGCTAGGACGTAGACACGAAATTGCCAGGTTTGCGAGTGATTTTTACCAACAGCAATTTCGCAAAATAATGCGCTGGTTGATCATAGCAATTATCGTTATGATTCTTTTGCTAGGGATGATTTTTTATTTGTTAATTTCCCAGCCTGAGCAATATTATTATGCGAATACGACCGAAGGCCAAATTTTGGCTATGCCGCCTTATGTATTAGAAAAAAGTAGTCAATGACAATGAAAGAAGCATACTTACCCGAAAGCAATAGTTTTTATAGCAATCATTATCATCAATTCATTGCTGGGTTGATGATATTGATGGTCGTGATTATTGTGTTCGGCGCCGTTATTCTTTATCAATTAAATCATAGACCGATGCCAGTTTTTAATGCTGTTTTGCCTACCCATGAAAAACGAATCCTGACTTATTTTGATGAGCCGAATTTATTGTCGGATACTATTTTACGTTGGGGCAGTAAAGCAGCAGCAACCGCTTATACATTTGATTTTGTTAACTATGACAAACAAATTGCCTTAGCCCAGCCTTATTTTACCGATGCCGGGTGGCAAGATTATTTGGCATCAGTACAAAAATTAATTAAAACGATTGTAGATAACCAATTGTTTGTGAATGGCGTGGTTTCTGGGCCGCCGGTTATTGCTAGCGAAGGCCCGCTACCGGATGTTGATTATGCTTGGCGTGTGCAGATTCCGTTTTTAGTATCGTTTCAGAGTGCAAATTCGGTTTATAAGCGGAATTATATTGTTTCATTAACGATTATTCGGGTGCCGACAACGGTTAATCCGCAAGGTATTGGCATTGACCGGTTTGTGATGAGTTAGATGACCGGTTTACCCTCTTCCTTGCGGGA
>DATAXC010000110.1:0-9553 GCA_036266895.1 Gammaproteobacteria bacterium | reverse complement strand
TGCTAAACATCTTACTGGTTTGAATAGGTAATTTTAATTGGGTTGCTGCAAATTGTAATGAATCTGGATGTTCATAAGTTATATTTGCTAATTGTTCACGCAACATAGCAAATTTTTCTTGCGCCTGTTGCTGCTGGTAAGCCGTTTTAACTTTATCTTGCACGGTATTAAATGGCTGCTTATTAAAAGTATTTTCATTGTCATGATAATAGGCTTGTAACTCAACTTCAGTAGGTGTGATTGCTGCCATTAAATCTTTAAGCGACAGTTGCAAATACTCTACATTAACTTGCTCTGTGGTTAAAAAGTCTTGCTGGTGCTGATCATAATATTGTTTAATTTGTTCAGCGCTAATTGTAATCGGTTGTGCTAAAAAATAGGGTAAAGGTAAGCTAATATAGCTAATATCACGCTCTTGATTCACTAATGAAATAACATACTCGCTTTCATCTGGCAAAGCAGTCGCAGTGAATAAGACCCCAATACGTGGTTGATTAATTAATAAACTGGTTTTCATTAATTCTAAAAATTCACTGACAGATAAGAAAGCGTTAGCTAACATTTGTTGCAGGCGCTCTAATGAGAATTGACCATCTACTTGCAATTCTGGCATGCTTTGCAAATAGCTATCTATTTGTTGCTCAGAAATACGGAACCCTTGCTTGTAAGCCGCTTGCTTAAGCGTTTCAATTTCAATTAAATTTTTTAATGCTCGTTCTTTCAATGCGGATACATCTTGTTTAGCCGCAACGGCATTAGACATAGATTGCATTTGCCTTTGCAATCGTTCATAGGCAAGCGATTGTTGCTCTCTAGTAATTTCAACACCATTGACTTCAGCAACAACATCATTATTGCCGCCGCCAATAAAATAACTATGAATACCCCATAGCGCAAATGTCAAAATGATAATAGAGACGATTACCCCTGCTATCCATCCTTGCGTATGATCACGAATCGTTTGCAGCATGGTTTTATCCGCTTGAAGAAGATAAATAATCGGAGTGGACGGGACTCGAACCCGCGACCCCCGGCGTGACAGGCCGGTATTCTAACCAACTGAACTACCACTCCTAGTGTTGTGTATTTTTATTCATAGCAATACACACTAAGTCACTTTAATATGCCCAAAATACATTTGGGTGCTGAGGGGATCGAACCCGCGACCTTCGCCTTGTAAGGGCGACGCTCTCCCAGCTGAGCTAAGCACCCTCAGCACTAAGCAAGCATTTGAACACTGATGCTTACTTCCCCGGCTTTTTCCAAAAAACCTATCTTGTGTAGGGGTATAAACAAGATAATGGAAAAAATTTAGGCAGTTACCGCTTCTTCTTTCACTGCATCTTTTAATACTTTTCCTGCCTTAAATCCAACCACTTTTGAGGCCTTAATATTAATCTTCTCACCGGTCGCAGGATTGCGGCCTTCTCGAGCTGCACGTTGTTTTACTGTGATTGTGCAAAAACCAACCAAAACGACGGGGTCACCTTTTTGTAATGCGGAAGTTACGCCTTCTAAAAAAGCTTCTAATGCTTGACCTGCGCTAGATTTAGTTAAATTTGCTTTTGTTGCTATAAATTCAACAAGTTCTGTTTTATTCATAATTATTCTCTCTGTCCTTGGTTAATGATTTAGGTATTGCCAACTAACTATACAAGTTTTAAACATCACTTCCATTGTAAACAAGGGTTTGAGTTATCAACCCAACAACTTGTAACGAAGTGTGATTTATACCAATAGATTCTCACGCTGTCAAACAGTCCTACGTCTAAATATTGATTTGCGATGAGTATAGTCGTTAGAATGCCTTTGCATAGGATAAAATTCCATGGCTTAATCGTGAACGTGCCCGTGTGCGTGCCGGTGCCCGTCTTTTCCTGGAATTTTTCATAAATTGCTAATAGATGCAATCTGGATGTTTATAAAAATGCCTGAGTAAGAGTATTAGATGAATTTCTGGGAAAAAACGGGCACGCACGCGGGCACGTTCACGATTAAGCCATGGAATTTTATCCTGAAAGTAAAAATAAATCTTTAAGGAGTTTATCCCATGGAACAATTTAATGCCCTTTATGCTCAATCAGGCGGTGTCACCGCGGTTATTAATGCCAGTGCTTGCGGTTTGATTGAAATGATACGGCAACATCCTCAACAGATCGGCAAATTATATGCAGCTAGAAATGGCATTATAGGTGCATTAACAGAAGATTTAATTGATACGAGCCTAGAGTCTGATGCCGATATTGCTGCCTTACGTCATACGCCTGCAGGCGCGTTTGGTTCTTGCCGGCATAAATTAGGCAGTATCACCAAAAATCGACAACAATATGAACGTTTAGTTGAAGTATTTTCTGCGCATCGTATTCGTTATTTTTTTTATAATGGCGGCGGCGACTCACAAGACACTGCGCATAAAGTATCGCAAATCAGTCAAGAATTAGGTTATCCGATTACTTGTATTGGTATTCCAAAAACCGTAGATAATGATTTACCTTTCACCGATAACTCGCCTGGTTTTGGTTCTGTGGGCAAATATGTTGCTGTCTCTATTCGTGAAGCGGGTATGGATGTTGCATCAATGGCGCTTACCTCGACAAAAGTATTTATCATGGAAGTAATGGGTCGACACGCAGGTTGGATTGCAGCTGCGGGTGGACTTGCAGCAGAAAAAGAAGGGGATTCGCCGCACATTATTTTATTTCCAGAGATGCCATTACAGGTAGAAACATTTTTAGCTCGTGTACAAGCTTGTGTAAAAAAATATGATCATTGTTCGATAGTTGTTTCAGAAGGTGTAAAAAATGCGGATGGTAACTTTATTTCGGAATCTGGTTTAGTCGATGCTTTTGGTCACAAACAATTAGGCGGTGTGGCACCGGTGATTGCGAAATTAATTAAAGAAAATTTAGGTTATAAATATCATTGGGCAGTTGCTGATTATTTGCAGCGCGCAGCCAGGCATATTGCTTCTAAAACAGATGTTGAACAAGCTTATGCGTTGGGTAAAGCTGCGGTTGAAATGGCGCTTGCCGGTAAAAATGCGGTGATGCCGATTATTGTCCGCGCACAAGATGAACCATATCGTTGGGCAATTGGCGAAGCACCGCTTGCTGAAGTGGCTAATGTAGAAGTAAAAATGCCGCGCGACTACATTACTGAAGATGGTTTTGGTATTACTGCTGCTTGCCGCCGTTATTTATCACCGCTGATTCAAGGAGAGGATTATCCACCGTATCGTGATGGGTTGCCGGTATATGTGAAGTTAAAGAATTTGCCGGTGAAGAAATTGTTGATGACGACGTTTGAAGTGTAAAAAGTAATTATAATTTGGAATTGCGCTTATCTGTGCGGCGGGGCGCAAATAAGACCCCTCACCCGCCGCCTTCGGCGTCGGCCTCTCCCACAAGGGGAGAGGCAAAAAACTTAGAAAAAAAGAAACAGCTTCTCGCCTCTCCCCTTGTGGGGATGTTGTTGAATAAATACGCTAGCGTTTTTGCCTCTCCCTTTGTGGGGATGTTGTTGAATAAATACGCTAGCGTTTTTGCCTCTCCCCTTGTGGGGATGTTGTTGAATAAATACGCTAGCGTTTTTGCCTCTCCCCTTGTGGGGATGTTGTTGAATAAATACGCTAGCGTTTTTGCCTCTCCCCTTGTGGGAGAGGCCGACGCCGAAGGCGGCGGGTGAGGGGTAAACATTGAAAAAACTACCCCCCATGTTTTTTCAACGCTTCTCGCAGCGCCTTCAACGCAGTCATTTGAATTTGCCGCACGCGTTCACGCGTCAAGCCTACTGCTTTGCCCACTTCTTCTAATGTTTGCCGTTCATAATTTTCCAAACCAAAACGACGGCATAAGACTTCATATTGTTTACTGTTAAGTTCCTTCAAACAACCTTTTAGACTTTTATGTAAATGTTCTTGCGCCAATAATTCAGCGGGATCAATGGCGGTTTTATCTGGCAGTGCTTCTACTAATAATTTACTTGTTGAATTTTCATCCGATATTTCCATATCTAATGACACAATATGTTCATTTAATTCCATCATATCTTTTACATCATCAATAGATTTATCTAATGCTTGTGCTACTTCGCGATAAGTTGGCTCACGCTCATATTTTTTCATCAGTTCACGTGCAGTAATTAAATATAAGTTCAACTCACGTAAGACATGGATAGGTAAACGAATGGTACGCGTTTGATTCATGATTGCACGTTCAATGGTTTGTCGTATCCACCAAGTGGCATAAGTTGAAAAGCGAAAACCACGTTCTGGATCAAATTTTTCTACTGCGCGCAATAATCCTAAATTACCTTCTTCAATCAAGTCTGAAAACTCAAGCCCCCGATTGTAATAACGGCGTGCGATCTTGACGACTAAACGCAAATTACTTTCTATCATTTTAGTACGGCCTACCGGATCACCTTGTTGTGCTAAGCGGCCATAATAAACTTCTTCTTCTGCAGTCAATAAAGGAGAAAACCCAATTTCATGCAGGTAGATTTGCGTAGGGTCATGGGGTTGGGCATTTTCTCGTTCTTTTGGTATCTTATTCAGATGTTGATCTATCGCAGGTTTTTCTAATGCTTTGCTGAGAAAAGAATCTACTTTTTTAGATTTTTTTTGTGGCGGTTCTATGAGTAAGTCTTCAGCTATTTCTTCAATTAAATCTTCTTCATTGAGGTCGTGCTCATCTATCGCAATCGCTACTTTATCTTTGCCTTGCGCCACACACTCTAAATAATTTGCTTTCCCTTTCTTGATTTTCTGCATACTGACCTCATTTAGTAGCTATCTACCCTATATGCAACGGGTATTTTTACTTTACCCAATCTGCAAGGGTTGTACCCAACCTGATAATTCATCTAACACTTTATAATGCGTCAAATCAAGATGCAGCGGCGTCACTGACACATAGCCAGCACTGACTGCATAAAAATCTGTGCCGGGACCTGCATCTTGTTCCGGTCCCGGCTGACCTACCCAGTAAATCTTCCTGCCTCTTGGATCAACAGCCTTAATCGTCGGCTCAGCAATATGACGTGTTCCTAAACGGGTCACCTGAATACCATGTAATTCTGTAAACGGCAAATCTGGTACATTTACATTTAAAATAGTATCAAACGTCAAAGGTGTTTCGCGCAAACGTTCAACTAAAATTTTAGCAATACGGGCTGCAGTATCATAATGCTCACACCGCGGACCAGCTAATGAGATCGCTAAAGAGGGCAACCCAAGAAAACGACCTTCGGTTGCTGCTGCTACCGTACCAGAATACAAAACATCATCGCTCATATTCGAACCTTCGTTAATACCAGAAACCACCATATCTGGCATTTCTTTCAGTAATCCGGTAACCGCTAAATGCACACAATCGGTAGGGGTGCCATTGACGCTATAAAAACCATTGACTGCTGTCACGATACGTAAAGGATTTTCTAAAGTCAGCGAATTACTGACGCCGCTACGATTACGATCAGGTGCAACAACAATGACATCTGCTATTTTACCTAAGGCCGCTGCTAAATGCGCTAACCCAGGGGCATGCACACCATCATCATTGCTAATTAGAATTTTCAAATATGTTCTCCCAATATATTGCCCACCAAATTAAAATCCCTAACCCATCCAACTCCCCCTCCCCCCTTGCGGGGGAGGGTTAGGGGTGGGGGGTGGACTTTACAATAAACCTCTCTCTACCCCACCACCTGATAAAACGTCTCGCCCTTTTTAATCATCCCCAACTCATCACGTGCCCGTGTTTCCACTGCATCTTCACTACGTTGCAACCGCTGTATTTGAAATACCAATTCTTCATTCGTTTGCTTCAGTTGATCATTTTCCGCAGATTGCTGCGCCAATACTTGTTTAACACGCAGTAAATCACGAATGCCATCTTTCGCAAACCACAAACAATATTGCAAAAAAAACAGCAATATGACCAATAGTGAAATCAATACTTTATTAATGCGTGGTGTTACCATTAACTAATCACCTTTGTATTTGTTTTCTGCATAAACCCAGTAAATATCGATCGTCCGGCATATTGACCTTGTGACCCTAATTGTTCTTCAATCCGCAATAATTGATTATACTTTGCAACGCGATCGGTTCGACATAAAGAACCTGTTTTAATTTGACCCGCTTGTGTTGCGACAGCCAAATCAGCAATCGTCGTATCTTCGGTTTCACCAGAACGATGTGAAATTATCGTTTGATAGTGCGCTTGTTTGGCCAATTTAATCGCCGCTAATGTTTCACTTAAGGTGCCAATTTGATTGGGTTTAATCAAAATCGCATTAGCTGCTTTTTGCATAATGCCTTGTTGCAACAATTTGGTATTTGTCACAAACAAATCATCGCCGACTAATTGTAAGCGTTGTCCTAAACGCGCGGTTAATTGTTGCCAACCTTGCCAATCATCTTCAGCCATACCATCTTCTATACTGATGATTGGATATTGCGTTGCTAAACGTTCATAGTAATTAATTAATTTTTCTGCTGACCATGCCTCACCAGCAACTTGGTATACACCATTTTTATATAACTCGTTGCTCGCCACATCGAGTCCCAACCAAATATCTTGTTGTGGTCGATAACCAGCACGCGTAATTGCTTCTAAAATCAATTCAATTGCTGCTTCTTGGCTAGGCAAATCTGGTGCAAAACCACCTTCATCACCGACATTGGTATTATAGTGCTTGGCCTTTAATAGTTGCTTTAAATGATGAAAAACTTCCGTGCCAGCCCGTAACGCTTCGGATAATGTGGGTAATCCAATGGGTAAAATCATGAATTCTTGAAAATCTAAATTATTATCTGCATGCGCACCGCCATTAATAATATTCATCATCGGCACAGGAAGTAAGTAATGGGTTTGTTGGCCAATGTATTGATATAAGGGTTCATGACGAGAAAGTGCCGCTGCTTTTGCTACCGCTAATGAAACCGCTAACAACGCATTTGCCCCCAATTTCTCTTTTATTTCAGTACCATCTAATGCCAGCATAGCATCATCAATTTCTTGCTGCCTCGTAACATCAAATCCAACCAATGCTTTAGAGATGACATCGCGAATATTTGTTACCGCAGACAATACACCTTTACCTAGATAACGTTGTGCATTTTTATCACGTAATTCTAGCGCTTCACGTGAACCGGTAGACGCGCCAGAAGGAACTGAGGCACGACCCATTTCACCACTGGTTAACATCACTTCTGCTTCAACAGTTGGATTACCACGTGAATCTAAAATTTCACGTGCATTAATTTTTTTGATTGTCAGTGACATATATGTACCCTGCAAATAAAATATTTCTTTAAACTTACCCTACACCCTGGGAGAGAAGCAAGAGACAAGAAAGCAAGAGACAAGATTAAAGCTCTCGCTTCTTCTTGTCTCTTGCTTTCTTGTCTCTTGCTTCTCTCGGCACTCTATACCTGCAATACCTCTTTCACAAAAGGTATGGTTAATCGCCGCTGTGCAGCAAGCGACGCTTTATCTAATATATCCAATGCTGCAAATAATGTCCGCATATGTCGAGGACAATGCGTAAGAATATATTTCCCAACTTCTTTTGATAAACCCATGCCGCGGCGTTTAGCACGCATAATCAACGCTGCTAATTTTTCTTCATCGGCTAAAGGTTGTAACCGGTACCCGACTCCCCAGGCTAATCGCGAACGCAAATCAGGTAATATCAGCGGAATTGTTTGATGATCATGATGTCCGGCAATAATTAAAATACCGCCCGCATCATACACGCGATTATATAAATGAAAAATGGCTTCTTCCCACACCGCATTGCCTGCAATCGCATCAATATCATCTAAACAAACTAGCGACAGCGACTCTAACCCCTGACAAATGTCAGGTGAGAGCAACAATAAATTAGCCAATGGCAAATAAACCGAACGATGTTGTTGTTGATGCGCTGCATGACAACACGCTTGTAAAAGATGGCTATGACCTTGGCCGCGCATCCCATACAAATAAATCATTTTTTCGCCCTGACCACTAGCGGCTTTTTTTAATGCGGTAATAATCGTCGTATTTTGCGCTGGATAAAAATTATCAAACGTAGCGTCATCTTTTAAACTAAGACCCAAGGTTAATTGTGCAGACAAAGATGACATACTAGCAATCCCTTCAGTTTAATGCGTCCATTCATAAATTAATCTGTTATTGGCCGTGTCCGCAGATTTTAACACTAATCTTTGATTCAAGATGGCATTATCTTGGAACGTCTCGAGAGAACCTCGTACCAATAAAGATAATTCGACTGTATCACCCGATACTTGCAACAATTGTACTTGTTGCACCAAGGTTAACTGTTTAAGGTATTGGATTAACTTAGTCAAGTCATCTCGTTGCGCAATATTACTGACTTCCAATGTCAACCAAAATTGTGATGTTTGATCCGCTTTTACTATAAATTGTTTTGCTAGTGTTTGACTCATTTGATTCATTAGGGCAAAGATAACACCATCCATGGTTTTATCAGATAAATGCCATTGCCATTTATTATCATTTAATACCAATTCCCATTTACTTTGCACACTGCCGTTTTCGTGCTGAACATAGCCAATCAACATGGCATCGGGTGAATAACGTTGCCCGGCGGTCTTTAATAGCGGCAGTTGTTTATTTATGATTTCATTACTTGTTACTTGATTAACATCTGTCACATCCATGATTGGAAAAATAATTGGCAATCCATATTTTTTACTTTGCTGCTGCATAGTAAACAAGATATCACTCGCTGTATCATTAATGATTTCTGCTGCGTGCGGCTGCGCCTCATCTTTAACTGCCATCCACACTAAAATAAGCGGTCGATTTTCTCCCCAGTAAGACGCCCCCGCTTGTCTTAACAAACGCTTGATTTCATCAGGATTATAATTAATTTGAATAGTATAATTTGCCGTGTTAGGTGTAGCTGCTGCATAACTAAACTCTTGCACGTAATAATCGGCACGCGCTAGATTGGTTTTGATAGTTGGATTTTGTTCTATCTCAGGATTACCAGTCAATTTAATCAATACTTGTATCAAGCCATTTACTTCTGCTTGCCGTCTTATTTCATCCGTTTGCGCTGTGACTGGTAATTGTGCTTGGTAAAGATGAGAGACTTTTGCAGCAAACCCTGTCAGGGGACCGCTGGTCAAAAAAAAGACTATCGCGGCTAATAACAGACTTTTCATAATATGAAATATCCTTAACTGGGACAATTAAACTATTATATAGCATTTTCATCGCTTGCGGGAGCCAAAAGAAAAGATGGTAAACGCATTTTTTTAAATTCATAATAGCCCCATTTTAATTTACTGGAACAGCAATGCCGCAGCCGCAACTTATATCGTCTTCTTCCATTACTACCCCGCGATGGTCAGATGTCTTCTGGCTATTGCTCATCCTGGGCAGCCTTTACACCATTTTACTAGGCGCACGTCCCCTGTTTGTACCAGATGAAGGTCGTTATGCTGAGATCGCACGAGAAATGGTCGCGTCTAATGACTACATTACCCCGCATTTGAATACGATTAAATATTTTG
>DATAXC010000108.1:0-5593 GCA_036266895.1 Gammaproteobacteria bacterium | reverse complement strand
CACCCTCCCCCGTAAACGGGGGAGGGACGAAAATTCAGATGTAATCGTATAAGTGAAAGAAAAAACTATGAGCCATCTATTACCCCCTCCCCCGTTTACGGGGGAGGGTGCCCGACAGGGCGGGAGAGGGGCTTTTTCTTTACCCTTCTTTAAGCTAGCGTTTATGCTCATAACGGATGTCCCTACAATACGTTAATTTTTATGCGTTTCCGAAAAGTAATGATAATATACATTGGCAACATATTAAGGATTAAAAACTAAGGACAAGTACACATGCGTCAGGAGCAACACCAACAACATCAGCCCCCATCCCAAACGCCAATCAACATCATCCAAATCAGCGATATTCATTTAATGGCTGATGAAAATGGTGCGCTACTAGGCGTCAAAACCCAAGAAAGTTTGCAAGCGGTGATTGACTTAATCAAGCATAACGAAACGGCGATCAATTTTGTTTTATTGACCGGTGATTTATCCCAAGATGGTTCTTATGCTTCTTATCAACGTTTAGCTACCCTGCTGCAACCCTTATCGGTGCCGGTCTATTATGTACCCGGTAATCATGACAAGGAAAAAGAGATGGCGCGTGCTTATCCGCATGGCGCAATCGTTACAGATAAGCATATTAAATTACCGCATTGGCAAATTATTTTATTAGATTCACATAAACCTGGTGCGGTAGAAGGACAATTACCAACCACACAACTCGACTATTTAGAAGACTGCTTACAAACTTGCCCAGATCATGCCATTGTTGTTTTTCATCATCAACCGACGCCAGTTCATTGTCTATGGTTAGATAAAATAGGGATAAAGGAACCCGCTGCTTTTTGGCAAATTATTAAAAAACATGCGCAAGTAAAAATCATTTTATTTGGTCATATTCATCAAGAATTTTTTCATACTGTACAAGGTATCCCCTGTTATGCGGTTCCTTCGACTTGTATTCAATTCAAGCGCAAACAAGATCACTTTGGGTTAGAATATTTAACGCCTGGTTATCGATGGCTGCGACTATATGATGATGGACATTTTGAAACCGGTGTAAAACGGGTAGCACACTATATTGGTGTGTTTGAAAAAGACGCGACAGGCTATTGAAGTAAAGCAAGCTGAGGAATTTCATTAGTGCGTATAAAAAAACAATTTATATTGAATGGGCTAGTCAGTATCAGTGTCTTATGTTTACTACTATCGCCGTTTACAACCTATGCTAAAAATAAAACGACAAAATCTGCTATGCCCGCTTGGTGTAGAGTCGATGGCTATACTTGCTTGCGAGTAAAATCAGGCCAATCATGGGAAATATTATTTCCTGATGAAAGAGAGCGCGGTATCGTGATGCGGGTTAACCGCACCAGCGGTGTATTGTATGCGGGTGTCATCCTGAAAGTACCGAATAATTTAAGTGAAGGAGACTTACTCGACTATGCCCCTTTTCCACGTCGAATTGAACCGATCGGCGAAAAAATCATTGTCATTGATTTGAAACAAAATGCGTGGGGAGCTTACGTACCCGATGGTACGCTCATTCGTTGGGGTCCCGCAACCGGCGGCAAAGCTTGGTGTTCAGATATAGATCAACCTTGTCGCACTAAATCCGGTGCTTTTCGCATTTATTCGCTGGGTAGCAGCAACTGTATTTCCAGTAAATTTCCGGTGCCTGATGGCGGCGCACCAATGCCATTTTGTATGTTTTTTAATGGCGGACAAGCATTACATGGTTCCCCAGGTGCCGTGATGAAGGCCAATGTCAGCCATGGTTGCGTGCGCCTGTTTGTGCCCGATGCGGAGTGGTTACGCTATGATTTTGTCGAACCGCCTAGAGCAGAGAATAATTACCGTGGTACTAAAGTCATTGTGTTGCCGTATGCGACGACCGCATCATAACGTCTTGGTGTGTTTTTCCCACAGAAAAACACACCCTCTCCCGCCCTGTCGGGCACCCTCCCCCGTAAACGGGGGAGGGTGCCCGCGTAGGTTGGGCTGAGCAACGCGAAGCCCAACAATGGCGGGAGAGGGCGCGCTTCTCACTTGACTCACTTATCTGGGATAGCTAATCTTTAGGGGGCTTTCGGCTATCTACTCTGAAAAAGGAGTTTTTGTGAAAATTGTTGAACAGTTTGAGATTCCGTATTATCAATATTTGAATGAAAAAAGTGAATTGGCAGATGAAATACCAGCTCTGGCAGAAGATCAGCAAGCTTTACTCACACTCTATCGTTTAATGTCCTTAGTGCGTGCCATCGATGCGAAGGCGATCGCATTACAACGTACGGGTAAATTGGGCACTTATCCATCAACCCGTGGTCAAGAAGCCGTATTCGTGGGTGTTGGTCATGCATTAGCCCGCCATGATATTTTTGTGCCTTACTATCGTGATTTGGGCACGTTAATCCAACGCGGCGTTAAACTATCACAAATCTTATTATTTTGGGGTGGGGATGAGCGCGGCAATGGCTTTGCCGATAGCGATGATTTTCCTTTTAGTGTACCGGTTGGCAGTCAACCCCTCCATGCGGCTGGTGCAGCATTTGCCGTCAAATATCGACAGCAACAACAGCAAGGGCCAGCACGTGCAGTATTAGTGAGTTGCGGTGATGGCGCAACATCGCAAGGTGATTTTTATGAAGCGATGAATGTTGCTGGTGCGTGGCAATTACCCGTTGTGTTCGTAGTTTGTAATAATCAATGGGCGATTTCAGTGCCGCGAGCAGCACAAACGGCTGCGCAAACACTAGCACAAAAAGCAATTGCAGCGGGCATTCGCGGTGAGCAAGTAGATGGTGATGATATTATTGCGGTGACACACCGCACTGCCGAAGCATTGAAAAATGCGCGTGAAAAACATCAACCCTGTTTATTAGAAATGGTATGTTATCGCCAGCACGATCATACCACAGCAGATGATGCTAGCCGTTACGAACCTAAACAAGCGCGTGAACAAGCGTGGCAAAAAGAACCGATTATGCGGTTGCGTCGATTTTTAGAAGCAAAAAAAATCTGGTCGACACAGCAAGAAGAAGAATTACAAGTCGGTTGCGCTGCAGAAATAGAAGAAGCCGTTAATGACTATTTGCATGTCGCGCCGCAACCGGTCGAATCTATATTCGATTATTTATATGCGGACTTACCAGAAATTTATTTAGAGCAACGTAAAAGATTACAAAATTTAGCAGCAACGCAAGGGAGTGAAACACATGGCTGAAGTCACCTTAGTAGAAGCAATTAACTTAGCTTTAGCCCACGAAATGCGTGTAGATCCCGAAGTGATTGTGCTAGGCGAAGATGTGGCGAAAGATGGTGGTGTGTTTCGCGCGACAGTTGGTTTGTTAGATCAATTTGGCCCAGCACGCGTATTAGATACACCATTGGCTGAATCAATGATTGGTGGTTTAGCGATAGGGATGGCAGCACAAGGATTAAAACCGGTTGCTGAATTTCAATTTATGGGTTTTATTTATCCGGCATTTGATCAAATTGTTAATCATGCAGCCCGGTTGCGCAATCGTACACGCGGTCGATTAACATGTCCTATCGTGTTTCGTACCCCATTTGGTGCTGGTATTCACGCGCCTGAACATCATTCTGAAAGTACCGAAGCTTATTTTGCGCATACGCCTGGTTTACGTGTGGTGATTCCTTCGTCACCGGCACGTGCCTACGGTTTATTATTGGCAGCCATTCGTGATCCCGATCCGGTAATTTTTTTAGAACCTTCACGTTTATATCGTTATGCAAAACAAACGGTTCAGGATAATGGACAAGCATTACCGCTAGATGTTTGTTTTACTTTACGTACTGGCCAAGATGTCACTTTAGTGACTTGGGGTGCGATGGTAAAAGAAACCTTAGCCGCAGCAGATCAATTAAAAACCGCGGGTATTAGCGTAGAAGTGATTGATGTGGCAACAATTAAACCACTCGATATCACAACTATTTTAACTTCTGTGGAAAAGACCGGACGTTGTTTGGTGGTGCATGAAGCGCCATTAACTTGTGGCGTTGGTGCGGAAATTATTGCGCAAATCGCAGAAAAAGCTTTATTTTCTTTGAAGGCACCACCAGAACGCATTACTGGATTTGATACCATTGTGCCTTATGCACGATTGGAAAAATATTATATTCCCAATGAACAAAGTATTATACAAGCGGTACATAGACTAATGGAGTTTGCATGAAAATTTTTCATTTACCTGATTTGGGCGAAGGGTTGGCGGAAGCAGAAATTCGTGAATGGTATATTAAAGTGGGTGACACAGTGAAAGTGGATCAACCGCTGGTGTCTATGGAAACAGCAAAAGCAGTCGTTGATGTGCCATCACCGTATACCGGTAAAATTGTTGAATTACACGGTAAAGTGAATGATGTGATTCAAACGGGCGCGCCATTAATTACTTTTGCTATTGATGGCATGAGTACAACACCACAACAAGCAGCGCCGAAAGAAAAAAATACTGTAGTCGGTTCGTTAGAAGAAAGTGCTAATAAATGGGAAGAAGGCGATGTGATTATCGGCACAACTAAACAGCAAACGCCAGCGCTGAAAGTGATGCCGGCAGCACGTGTGTTAGCACAACAAATGCAAGTAGATTTAAATCAAGTCACCCCGAGCGGACCGCAAGGATTGATTACGCCAGCCGATGTTAAGAAATTTCTTGTAACTGCTACAGTTAAATCTACCCCTGCTGTCATAGACATTGCTGGTGAAGCCTTACATGGTGTACGTCGAACCATGGCGCAAGTAATGGCACACGCCCATCAAGAGGTTGCTGCAGTCACGGTGATTGATGATGTGGATATGAGTCATTTAGCAAAAAATACCGATATGACAGTTTTGTTATTAAAAGCAGTGATTGCTGCTTGTCAAGCAGAGCCCGCGTTAAATGCATGGTTTGATGGAAAAACCTTAACGAGAAAATTGCATAACGAAATTAATATTGGTTTGGCGATAGATACACCAGAAGGTTTATTTGTACCGGTGATTAAAGATGCGGCAAAGCGTTCTGAGACACAATTGCGTGAAACGATTGATCGTTACAAACAAACTGTGCGTGATCGTTCCATTGCAGCCAGTGATTTGCAGGGCACTACCATTACGCTATCGAATTTTGGTACAATTGCTGGGCGTTATGCAACACCTGTGGTGGTTCCACCAACGGTTGCCATTTTAGCTTGTGGTCGCAGTCGCGATTTACCGGTTATTCGTGATGGCGAGATAACTTTGGGTCGCATTTTGCCGTTATCCTTAACTTTTGATCATCGAGCGGTGACAGGTGGTGAGGCGACACGCTTTTTAGCCGCAGTGATACAGTGTTTAAGCGGCTGATGTTTTAAGGAACGGTCTTGTGCAAAGGACCGTCCTGCAGCGTTAAGCTAAATTAAACGAAATGCGGTATGATATAGTTATAGTAAGGAGAAAAAAGGCAAAAACCCGTGAAAAAATTGATTATCCGCTTAAGTATTTTTATGGCAATAATCACTTTTATTATCAGCGCGTTAGGATTATTGCAGATCCTTCATGTTGTTAATGCCGCTCGGTTACTGCCGGACGTTAGCATAGTATTTTTATCATTTATTTTTACTGTTAGCG
>DATAXC010000062.1:0-9623 GCA_036266895.1 Gammaproteobacteria bacterium | reverse complement strand
GGATTGTCTATGACGATGAAAAATTAAAAAGATTAATCCATTTAGCATGGATGCGACAGGATAACTATTTAGCAACCTTTTTTGAAAAAAAATTATCCGGCTATCAGCCACGCCAACCAGAAAAAATATCGATTGGTTTTTTTGGACAACTCACGAAAACAAGTAATCCAAGCTTAAAAAGAGATGAACAACTATTAGAAGAATTTTATGGTGTAAACATTACTCAAAAGCAATACCGTCAATACTGTAATGATATTGCAGCGCTCGTTTGTCTGGCTTTGCAAGAAGATAACTTTTTTTTGACTTTCGACACTGAAAAAAAACAAAGCGCTGGGACACGAATAGATTTAAAGTATCTTGGAAAGTTAAGAGGATATATTGCTAAAATCAGTGGTTCAGAAAAATTTGCCAACTTTGGGCAGCCAAGAACATCGACGTTGGTTACACCTCATGTTGATGAATATGCACCCTACTTCTTAGAATTTATTTCTCGAATATCTGAACATATTTCTGTGCCAACCTTTGAAATTAAAAATTACTTATTTAAGCGAGGCGAAATAGGCGTTGATGCACAAATTTATGGTAATCTAAATGGAGAACGTATTCCATTAACCGCATTTGATGTTCAAAAAAATCAATCACGCCCACATGCAAAGAGGCAATCTTATTGGAAACATACAAATCCTATCTATATCGAACCCATTCTTAACTATGTGCAGTGTCTAATCAATGAGAGCAAAGTCAAAGATATTGTTCAATCTACTATAGAGCCCAGTATTGATATCTTATTAGAAAAAATGGCACGCATTCATTGGTGGTTAGCTCATGCTACACCGTTTAAAAGAGGTTCGGCATCTATCGCTGAAATAATCATTAAAGGTATTATGCAATTTCATGGTTTTAAAATTAAATGGAATTGTCTACCTGATTGCAAAGCATTAATTGAGCCGGATGTAGAAAAATATGTAAAACAGTATAAAGATTTTTGTATCGTAAAAAGAGTGCCTTCATTACAAAAAAACCGCCCAGATCTAACTTTAGCTTTGCTAGAAAAATCAAGGTTAACGTTAGCAAACTGATTTAGTAAGTAGCTCTATTGAACAGATCAATATTTGACCTATTTTCTGCATAATGGTACAATCTAGTCAAAATTATATTAATAATGAGAGAAAAAATCATGCAACGTCAACTTGAATTCATAACAACGCCTGATGCCGATTCACAAAATATCCAAGGCATTGACTTTACTGCTTTTTTTCCTGGAGAAATGATCCAACATATTCTAGGTCATCTGGATTCAAAAAGTTTATTGGACGCATCAGCTGCAAGTCAAACTCTTTATCAACACGCTCAAGATCCACTGTTATGGAAACGATTATTTTATCGTGAAATGCCAAAAGAATTTAGCTTGCTGACACCACAGCAAAAAGAACAATTACAGATAGAAAAAAATTGGCGTACACATTATGAAGAAACAATAAAATGGAAAAGCGCTTTCGAATTACACTTTCCAGTCATTTTTGATAAAATCAATCAAACATTACCTGATCAAGAGACTAATTGGAAAAATTTATTTTGGAAAGAAAAATTTAAGCATCAGTTTCATAATAATTTCAAGTACCTTCCTATAGAAAAAAAGCAAGACACAGCGGTTGACTGGCATAATTACTTTTGGGAATATAAATGTAAAAAAGACTTTAGAGAAAATTACGAAAAACTAAAAAAATCATCTAAAAATTTAAATGATTTTGCTTGGTATCAACTCCATTTTACCTTAACTCAAACTTGTCTTCAAGAATGGTTATCCGGCAGTAATTTAGTACAAAAAACAGAAAATAGGGTAGAAAAAAACGATGGTTCGTTATTATCTTCATCTACACCACTTACTCACACAGAAATAATAGACCCGACATTAATGCAATCTAATATGCTATTTTTTTCAGCGATAAAACCGGTTTCTGAAAATTGCAAACAGACGTCTAAATTTTCTACATTATCTTTTTTTATTCAATTATCACATCCAGAAATTGTAAAAAAAGCATTAGAGCCTGAAAATAATATTAAAATTTGTCATGCTGCCTTTCGCCAAGCAGCCTTATTAGCTGATCCAGAAATTATTAAGTTAATATTGCAAAAATTATTAGCACGAATAGAAGGCATCAAAGAACTTCAAAAAACAGCAACGCCAAAACAAATGGAAGGTTTTATTCGCCAATTAAAAAGCCATCAAGTACTGATACAACAATGCAAAGAAACATTAGTTATTGGCGCAATAAAAGCTAGAAATGAAAATCTGCTTAAATTTTTAATCTCTTTGCACATTAATGTGCATAAAATTGTACAAGTGAAGCATACAATAACAAATCAATATGGTTTATTAGAAAAAGTCTATCTCCCTCAATCTTTTCTCCATCTTGCCTATCAAACGGGCAACGCTAATCTATTTAATATTCTATTGAATGCTGCTGCTCCAAACATAATACTTAAAAACTACATTAATAACCCTATTCTGCATAGGGCAATTGATAATGGTTACGAGTCAAGCGTTTTAAGGTTTTTAATCACCTATCCTGAATTTTGCAGCGTGACAAATAACAATCAAAACTTACTTATTTTATTAGAAACTAAATTGCGGACAAATTTTTTTGATTGCATATCTAAAACATTCAGTATGTTGCTAGAAACAAGAAGAAATACTGATGACTTTCATGGCAGCCCTACCACAAAATTACCTATAAGAGTACTTTTAGAAAAAATAAAAGGTATTGATACTAGTCATATTATGGAGATTAATTTAACAATATCTGAAAGCGAGGAGAAAATACTACCCGCACTTAAACAGTTTGTAATTGATCTTAAATTATATAAAAAACTTTCAGCTATTGCTCCCAAAGCAGAAAAATTAGAATCCTACATACCAAGACGTAATGGTTGACCCTCACGGAGTTTATCCCGCACTTGCTGCGGGGTAAACTCCGTGAGCGGTCAACCATTTATTCAACAACACCGATTACACGCGGCTCTCCCTCTTATGTTTTTTTCTTTTTCAATGGTTCCAAAGATTTTTTTTCTGAGTCCTGATCAGGTGCGCTACCGCCACCCTTGCCAATTAGAAACCAGAAACTACTGCGCTTTGCTTCATCTGACACATTTTCTTTAGATAAAGTAGATAAATTCAAACTTTTATGTTTTTCCTTTTTTTGCAATGCACCAGGCCGCACAATTTCTCCTGATGATCTAGTACTGGCGGACCCAAAAAATGCACGTAAAGAAGGAATACCCATATTCTCTTTTACTCTTTTCAAGGATGGACTATCTAACAGCGCCTTAGATAAATCAGGCTGTATTTCCAGAAAAGTTGCTATTGCGTTTTGTGCGCTAGGACGTTTATGCATGTCATTATCTGTCATCGAACTCAATAAATGATACAACGCATCACCATATTCATCTTTAATAGTCTGCAAAGCTGCATCACGTTTACCTAGATAATTATTTACTTCTTCACCTGTAAATACACTCATCTGCAACAAACCTAATGCATATCGATCAGATTCTTTAGTTAGATTGGCAGGTTCATTACTCTTTATTTCAGGCGAAAAAAACTTGGTGGTACCCAGACGTATTTCGTTGGAGTAGACTGATTTAGCATCTTCTTTATCAATTATTTTTAAAATAACTTTTACAATTTCTCCGGTTTCATTTCGTACAAAATGAAGTAAAACATTCCTTGGTTTTAGGTCCGTATGCACCAAATTTTCACTTTCAATGTCCCTAAAATAATCTTGTAATATATGAAATCCTATTTTCCAAGCAAACTTTTTTATCAAATTCGGATTTACCTCTATAATTTTCTCAAGGTTGCTTCCCGGTATTTTTTTTCTAGCAGTAAAGACCATATTGGTTGGTTGAAAAGCATTTTCCGAGACTCTAGTCAATCTTCCTTTTATTGGATCTTTATAACTTAATGATGAGCGTTTAATTAATTTAACACTACTAGCAAGTTGTTTAAATTCCTCATCATTCATTTCTTCAATTTTCACAATTCTTTTTACATTATCATCATTTAGATCTTTATTTTTGATATTACCATTTGGTTCTACCACAACTATCGCATCATGTATTGCTTTTCCTAGCTCACTATAAAAATTAAGCGGTTCATAAAATTCATAGAGAACCGGTGCATTTTTCTCCTGCTTATCTGTTTTTAATTTGGCTTTTCTACGAAATGCAGGTTGTACAAATTGAATACTATACTCTTGTCCTTTGCGAATAACTGGATATTCTGCACCACTTAAAACAGATTGATGATGAGAGATAGTTCTAATCGAGTCAGCTAAATATCTTCTATGCCTCGCATCACTTATTTTAAACTTTCCATTTTTATCTTTTTCATAGAGAGAAACATCTAATGGAATTTTTCCTATACTTTCTTGATTCTCTTTAGCACCTAAAGTAGTTTGTTGCATTTCGCTAATAGATAATGGAATATTCGCACCATGTTCATTTATAAAATAAAGTTCGATATTAAATTCTGCTGTTGGATCAGATAGATTTTCTTCGAGTGATTTCTTTTTTTCTGTACGAATAAAAATATATGCGTTTTTATACTTATCATTTGTTCCTGCTTGTGTTGCATCTGGCAATTGCTCCAGCATAAAGCAATCACGAAAGCACTGAAAATTAGTAATGGGTTCTTTTTTCTTTTCGTTATCTTGCAAAAATTTCTTTAATACTTGTCTATGCAATGTTAATCTAGTATCGGTTTTTTCTTTATCATGCATTAATGCTTTTATATCCATCCGTAACATAATAGGTTTTTTTTGTGGGTTTTCTTTTTTTGATTTTATTTTTTCTGTACGAGTAACACTTGGACCTCGACGACTGTCATTCATAACCACCCCTGTGCGCATGTTAATTAAAGCATAAAAAAATCACCATCCAAATATTGGTTAATTTATGATCAATAATATTAATTATAGTCAATTATTATATATTTGCAGCATAAGATAAAAAGTAGGTAAAATCAAGGGGTTACTGCCTAGCATCCAACAAAATGTAACTATTCAACAGAATAAGTAGTTGCCAACAAAATACCTTATAACTATCGCTCTTAACTGGGCAAGCTGATTGCAAACATTGATAGCCGCACAAAAGTCTGCTTTATTGGGTAAACGCCGAGCATAGTATTTAGCAAATTTACGTGCCTGCAAAATAGCCATTTTTTCATTGCCCAACAACATGGCTAACTGTTCAATGTGTTCAATAAACATTAAGCCGATTTCTACAGTTGATGGCGCTAAAAAATCTTGCTGCTGCATTTCTGCAATTAATTTTTGAATTAACCAGGGTTGTCCAACACCTGCTCGCGCCAACATCACACCAGCACAACCGGTGGCTAACATTTTTTTTAAAGAAGTCAAACAAGTAATATCGCCATTGCCGATGACCGGAATTTTCATTGCATCAACAAAAAATTTTATTTCTGCATAATTACAAGGTGTTTCATAATGTTCTGTCCAATGACGGCCATGAACAATCAAAAAATCAGCACCGGCTTCCGTCACTACTTTTGCAACTTCCACATTGAATTTGTCGTTGCTATGCCCCTCAACACGAATTTTTATTGATACCGGAAGATGGGTATTGTTTTTCATTGCGCAGATTAAGGCATATAATTTATTAGCTTCAGTAAGCAATTTTGATCCAGCTCCTTTAGAACGAATTTTATTTACTGGACAGCCACAATTTAAATCAATTAAATCTGCGCCATAATCAGTAACCCGTTTAGTTGCTTCTGCTAACTCTGTTGGCTCACTGCTGGACAATTGAAAGCAAACCGGCCCTTCTTGCGGGTCAATTTTTATAAACCGCTGTTGAAATGTGCTCGATTGATGGATAAGTGTCTTGCAAGAAATCATTTCGGTACAGGAAAATGCCGGCCTTCCATAACGCCAGGTTAAACGGCGAAAAGGTGCGCAACTGATACCAGCCAAGGGTCCTTGAATGATATTCACTGGGAAAGTCTTATTACCTAGGGTTAAGGGGGTTATCAATCGTATTGTCTCTTAAAATGTGTATACATTATCATACGCCATTTTTTTTATCTTACTTTTTTGAACGGAATCTACTATAATTGCAGCTGTTTATTTAGTTTAATTATAAAATTTATTATTTAACATATAATTATAATATAGTGTTATCATCCCAGATGACAACACACCTGCTGAATAGTTACCATTTTTAAATTCAAAACGAGCCGAAAACATATGAAAGAAGAACACTTAGAAAAATACGAAGAAGACGCGATCGAAATAATGCCAAATAAAGAAGAACAAAATGATGAACAGTTTGAAAGCGTCTTTGAACCCAAAAATACTACAATAGAAAATATATTACCAGTAGATAATGATGATCCTATTTCTCAATATTATCATAATGAACTACAAAAACTTGCGAGACGAAAACAACATTTATCTACTACCACCACTACCACAACAACAAATGAATCCACCTCTGAACAAACGCCTTTATTACAAACCTCTTCTGAGCAACAAAAATCGTCTACCCACTGGTTAATGCGATGTTTTACCGGATGTTTCACCGAATATTGTGATGAGGAAATAGATTATTTAATGGACAAACCTATCGTCGCTTGTGGCTGTAAAAATTATGTATGCGAAGGTACTTGTTCGGGAGGTTTAGTTGCTAGTGCAGCCTATCTTCCCTTACACAGCGCTTCGCTTTCGATACCTGGTCTAATTGGTGTTGAAGCAGCCATTTGTTTTGCATTTTCTACTGCACCAAGATTATTGACTTTCCTTTGGGGCGAAGAATGCTATAACCCATGTACACGCGATGCTGATTCTACAGCTTCTGCAGCAAATGAACAACCACATATTGATACCGCTGAAATGTTGTTAGAAAAAGATGATCCTGAGGAAGTAGCACGCCGCAGTATGTTACGACACCCAACGTTCTCAGGAGAACGTAAACAAGACCACGATAATCAGAAACGTTATAAATCGATATAAAATCTATTACATACCTCAACAAACGGCCGCTGCATTTCATGCAAATGTTCTATAAGTAGAGTAAGCGTATCAGACGTTGGTTGCTGCGCCTTTTTGATAATATCAACCGGTGCTTTTTCTGTTTGCAATAGTAAATATTTTTTTTCAATAGCAGCGCATAAATCATCTATTGTTTGATATGAAGAATTTTCCAACGCTTCTATTGACTCAGATATATTTTCAGAAGTTGACTGCAAACTATTTTTATGTATTTCTATCTGATGCGTATTTTTGCTGCCTGCATAAGACGAATGTTTAATTTTGCCGTAGAACGAGATGCCATTCTCGCTACACCCTGCACCACCATCAAAGCACCCTCCAAGGAAAACCAACGCAACCGCTGCCTCACCTACCCCAATGGGGTTGACAATGGGCCCCAATGGGGTATACTTAGAAGATAAGGATGTAACTTGATGCTGCAAACAGTAGTGGAAACACCCGAATACATTAAACAGGCAAATGGTTGCATGGATAGCACCTCAAGAGAAACGTTTATTAACTATATCGCTGCACACCCTCTTGAGGGCGATTTAATCCCAGAAACCGGCGGCGCTCGAAAAATACGATGGACAAGCAACAGCCATCAAGGCAAGCGCGGCGGAGCAAGAGTTATTTATTACTACCATAATGATAACATGCCAATCTTTTTGTTTACGGCATACGCTAAAAATGAAAGGGCTAATTTAACTAGCCAAGAGAAGAAGCTACTTAAGAAAATCATTAAATCTATCGTGCATACATACGGAGAAGAACATCATGAGTAAAATTGGCGAAAGCCTGCTAAAGGGTGCTGAAGAAGCCTTGGAATATGCTAAAGGCAGTAAGAAAACCTCCAAGGTTCACCATGTGAAAATCCCTAAAAAAATCAATGTGAGCACCATCAGGAACAAGCTGCACATGTCACAAAACGTGTTTGCCGCCTGCTTTGGATTTAGCATAAGAACAATTGAAAAATGGGAACAAGGTGTGCGACAACCTGCGGGTGCGGCACGAGCATATTTAATTGTTATTGATCGCAATCCAGAAGCTGTGCGGTCTGCATTATCTCAGAGAAGTTCGCGTTCAAGCAATAAAATTCACGCCTAAAATTGAAACGCTTTGGATATAGCCGCAGACGGAATCCGGGCTCGCGCGCAACGAAATCTGGTTTATCAATGTAAAGGGTTTTTATTCATTCCTTTAAGTAACTCATATCTTTCTTTGACTTGTTGCATAATAACATCCAGTTGATCTACTGGATAATGATGAAATCCATAATATAAACCGACAAATACAGTAGTTTGTTCTAATATAAAAGCCATTTTAATTGTTTCGGATAAGTGAGAAAGAAAGTCTTCCTCATACATTCTTTCAATAATATAACTAAATTCTTTTTCTTTTATTGTTTTAACACTATTTTCAATGTCCACAAGTTGCCTATAAGAGGTTTCCTCTATAAAGCCTACTTTAGCCTGTATTTGCTTAGCTAGAGCAATTTTCTCTACCCACTTGGAAAAGGCTTTTAGCCATGCAAAATGATATTTTTGCTCTTGTGATGTTTTCTGTGAAATATCTATAGCAGCAAATTGATAATTATTTTCTTGATATGATTGGTAGTAGTCATATCCTACAAGATAACCCATTTTAATAACCGATTTGATTCCTCGTAGTCCCGCTTCATAATCTTCTTTTTTCACATAACTAATATATAATGTTGCAAGAAAACCTACAAAAAGAATACCCAAACGTATCACTGACAATTCAGCACGCAACTTTAAATATTCCTGCGCCATTAATTCTGTCAGTGAGGTGAGTTCTTCTGATAGTTTTTCTAATAAAATAATGCGGTCATCTAATGAGATCAACTCAGGATTATAAAACTTTAATATTTTTGCAGCATTAGGTTCCATTTTAACAGTCCTTAATTGACGGTTCCACTTGGGCTCGAAGGGATCGAACCAACGACCCGCTGATAGCGTTATATACAAACAACAAATTACAATCAAGCATAATCAATATCAACAATTAAATGAACCAGTTAAGCCAAGCCACTTATTGCACAATTTTGCCATTTATTATCTTTTAGAGATCAAATCTGTGATGGTAATGGCCGAATTACCCGCTTAATAGCAACTTTAATGGCATTGCAAGAATGAACAATTTTATACAAATTGTTCTGAAAAAAAGAGAACCACTTTATCAATGGCGTGAGGAGGGAGTGCGTATGTGATGGTTTACTAAGAATAATGGAATTACGGAAGAATTTCGATGGGAAAGACCCGGATTTCATAGAAAGATGAAGTTGATTCAAAATGAATTTACATGGGCCGTGTTGGGATCGAACCAACGACCCGCTGATTAAGAGTCAGCTGCTCTACCAACTGAGCTAACGGCCCTGCATAAAAAACGCTAAAAGCTAAACCTGGGGTGAACGACGGGGATCGAACCCGCGACAACCGGAATCACAATCCGGGGCTCTACCATCTGAGCTACGTCCACCATGAAACAAAAGCTAACAACATATCCTCGCGCCCGACAGGATTCGAACCTGCCACCCTCGGCTTAGAAGGCCGA
>DATAXC010000061.1:0-6800 GCA_036266895.1 Gammaproteobacteria bacterium | reverse complement strand
GCCGGGTATTGTTGCGAAAATCAGGGACAGAACCTTTAATCCGGATTATGGTTGAAGGTGAGAGCGAGTCGCATGTTAAGCAATTAGCGCAACAGTTAGCTGATGTGGTTTCGGGAAGTAAGGTGAAAAACCCCTCTCCCGCCCTTCGGGCACTCCCGCAACAAGTGCGGGACGGCGCCTTCCCGTAAACGGGGGAGGGAAAATAGACTTTTTTATATCGTAGCCGCAGGCGGAATCCGGGGCAGTAGTAACTTAAAAATCTCGTTACTTTTGTAGTTATATGTTTAGTATAAAGGAATTAGCTTAAGTCAATCTTAGGGGTCGTTAATTAATTTACTTTTTTTCTTTTATGTCTATTTTATAGACGAAAATTACTTTTTTTATGATCAGATCATCAATAAAATACGATAATTGACACCGATGTATGGAATTTTCATGGAAAATTGATGGCGATATATGAAATTTTCTGGTATAATATATTTCTTATTATTAAACAAATAGTTAATCTGGAAAATACTTATGTATATCGATCGCTTACTCGAAAGCAAACTAGTGACCATCTTACAACGAGAAAAAAGCGTTCTTTTATTAGGCCCAAGACAAACGGGCAAAACCACGCTTATTAATCAAATTCCCGCTGATAGACGACTGACTTTAGCGAATCCATACGACCGACTACGATACGAGAAAGAACCCTTTGCATTAACCGCTGAAATTCAAGCACTCGCCGAACAAATGGCGCCGCAAATACCACTGGTTGTTATTGATGAGATACAAAAAATTCCGATTCTCATGGATGCGATACAAGATTTAATTGATCGTAAAATAGCTAAATTTATTCTCACAGGTTCTTCTGCTAGGAAGTTGCGAAAAAGCGGAGACGTCAATTTATTACCTGGCCGCATTATACCGCTGCGTCTGGATCCGTTCGTCGAAGAAGAATTGATAGCACAGCATCCTGCATTAGAGATGATTTTACTGGATGGCACGCTACCAGAGATCATTCTCCAACAAAACATTGAAGAACGCGAATCGCTGCTTAATGCTTATGTTACCATTTACCTTGAAGAAGAAATCCGCGCCGAAGCTATTGTGCGTGACTTAGGACACTTTGCAAGATTTTTAGAACTTGCTGCTTCAGAATCAGGAAAAATAGTAAATTTTAGTAAATTATCACAAGAAATTGGCGTTTCACATTCTACTATTTCTGGATACTATCAAATCTTAGAAGATTGTTTAATCACAGAACGCGTAGAACCCATTACTGCCACCAAAACTAGGCGAAAACTATCCAAAACACAAAAATATTTGTTTTACGATTTGGGCGTTAGACGGGTTGCTGCTCGCGAGGGTAAGCAATTATCAAAAGATCAATTGGGACATCTACTAGAACATTATGTGGGATTAGAATTGATACGTTTAATCCGCTTATCACAACAGCGATCTTTAGTTAAGTATTGGCGCGATGCAAACGGTCTTGAAGTAGATTGGGTCATTGAAGCCACTCATAGCTATATCCCTATTGAAGTCAAATGGACAGAAATACCCACGCAACAAGATGCAAAACATTTAAATACTTTTTTGAAAGAATATTCAGAAGCTAAACAAGGCTTTATTGTTTGTCGCACCCCTCAGCCAATCAAAATCAGCGACAACATTACTGCACTGCCTTGGCATAAAATTAATGATATATTTAGCTTAACTGCCGAAAAGCAATAAAAGCCAACCGTTTTTTGTATGTTACAGCACTCCGTGAACGGTTACTGTTACTAATTACCGACGTCGGCTTTTTTTGCGTTTTTTTTGCGGTTTTTTGCTGCTGACAGTAGTACGAGGTTGATCCTCGACCACTTCAAAATTAATTTCACATTTATCTAAATCGACACGTGCCACAATCACTTTTACCGGGTCACCCATACGAAACGAGCGGTCTGCGCGGCGGCCAGTCAACATATGCTTGATCGGATCAAATTGATAATAATCTTCGGGTAAAGTGCTAATATGTGCTAACCCTTCGACATACACATCGTTTAATTCTACAAAAATACCAAAATTGGTTACACCGGAAACGGTACCGGTAAAGGTTTGTCCTACTTTATCCATCATGAATTCACACTTCAACCAATCTTGCACTTCATTGGTTGCATCATCAGCACGACGCTCGGTCATCGAACAATGTTCGCCAGCACGCAATAAAGCCGCTTCTTCCTCTTGGCGACTGCGGCGTTTTGGTGACAATACTTGTTTAATCGCACGATGCACTAATAAATCAGGGTAGCGACGAATCGGCGAAGTAAAATGCGCATACGCATCAAAAGCCAAACCAAAATGGCCGCGATTATCGGGATCATAAATCGCTTGGCTCATAGAGCGCAGTAAAATAGTTTGTATCATATGCGCATCAGGACGATCTTGGATCACGCGTAAAATATGCGCATAATCACCAGGCACTGGCGCGCGATTACTCGGCATCTTCAAACCGATCTCTTGCAGAAAACGTTGTAAATCATTCAGTTTATCTTCTGTTGGGCCTTCATGTACCCGATAAAGTGCGGGTTGTTTATTTTTTTCTAAAAATTTTGCCGCACAAATATTCGCACACAACATGCATTCTTCAATCACTCGATGCGAAGCAAACCGTTCATACGGTACAATTTTTTCAATTTTACGATTTTTACCGAAAATAATTTTGGTTTCTGGCAAATCAAAATCAATCGCGCCTCGATCTTGCCGCGCTTTACGTAAGACATTAAATAAATCATATAAATGGGTTAAATGCGGGACAAACGCTTTAAACCGTTCGCGCATCGCCTTATCTTTTTCTTCCATAATCAGATGCACTTGTCGATAAGTGAGACGCGCATGTGAATTAATCACGCCTTGGGTAAAGTGATAACGACTCACTCTGCCATTCGGCTGAATCGTCATTTCACAGACCATCACTAATCGGCTAACATGTGGGTTTAAAGAACACAATTGATTCGATAACACTTCCGGCAACATCGGGATCACACGCGCAGGAAAATAAACGGAGTTACCGCGCTTATAGGCTTCTTTGTCTAAAGCGGTACCAGGCCGCACATAATGACTGACATCGGCAATGGCTACATATAACGTCCAACCGCCTTTATCACGTGGTTCGCAATAAACCGCATCATCAAAATCTTTAGCATCTTCACCATCAATCGTTACAAAAGGTAACTGCTGGTAATCTTCTCGATCAACTAAATCTTCTGGCGGCACCACTTCATTAAAGCGGGCTGCTTCTTTGGTCACTTCATCTGGCCATTCAACAGGTAAATCATGATTATGGATGGCAACACTAATTTCCATGCCAGGCGCCATGTGGTTACCTAACACTTCTACAATTTCACCGAGTGGTCGTGCGGAACGATTAGCTTGTGGAATGAGTGCAGCAACGACAATCTGGCCATGCTGGGCACCATTTAACGTTTGCGGAGAAATCAAAATATCGTTATTAATCCGTCTATTAGCAGGCTCAACATAGGCGGCGCCGGCAGTAATATGCAAACGGCCAACCACGCGCTGTAAACTTCGCTCTAATACTTCGACAATAATACCTTCCCGTCGACCCCGTGCATCAATATTTGCTACGCGAGCCAGTACGCGGTCACCATGAAACACACCGCGCATTTCGCGCGGCGTCAAAAATAAGTCTTTGCCGCCTGCTTCTGGTTCCAGGAAACCAAAACCATCTTTATGGCCAATCACGCGCCCGGTAATCAGCTCCATTTTTTCTAGCGAGCCATACGCCCCTTTACGGTTTTTTAATAATTGACCATCCCGGGTCATCGCAATTAAGCGGCGCCGCAATGCTTCAATACGCTCGGGTTCAGTGATGCCTAATTCTTCTTGCAGATCTTCATAAGTGGCCGCATGGCCTCTTTTATCAATATAGTCGAGAATAAACTCACGACTAGGAATGGGATTTTCATACTTTTGAGATTCTCTTTCTGCGAAAGGATCTTTTTGAGGCTTAAACTTTTTTACCATCTATTACTATCACCCTTAAATTTACTAATTTGCTTCCAGTCCATTGGTTGATTATTAAACAATACATACGATGCAATGATACTTATTGCAGAATAAGGGGGAAAAGCATTAATTGCAACAGCTAATCCTAGAATGCGGGTCAACGGATGCGATATACCTACAAAAAGATTCCTTTCTGCGGCATAAGAAAATAGAATCATCTGAATCTACCATGGAGAATAATGAATGAAAACTGTATGTACTTTGCTCAGCTTGATGGTCTGTTTGGCTGTATTGTCGGCTTGCTCTACATTGGAAAGAAATCGAAAATCTTCTGTTTGCAATCAATTAAATACTGACATTATCTTTAATGGCGCGACCAGTGACACGCGTACTGCGGAAATTCAAAATGCACAGCAAACGCGGTTAATGCGCGCTTATGAAAATAATAATTGTGGGGAATAGCGTAGAAAAGCAAAAGCACCCTCTCCCGCCATTGTTGGGCTGAGCAACGGGAAGCCCAACAACAACGGCGGTTCTACACCGCCACTTCCCCTTTAATATGCGGATGCGCTTGATAATCAACAATTTCAAAATCATCAAAGGTATAATCAAACAATGATGCGGGGCGACGCTTAATCAATAAATGCGGCAATGGATAGGGTGTTCGCGTCAATTGCAATTTTACTTGCTCTAAATGATTCAGATAAATATGGCAATCTCCACCCGTCCAAATAAAGTCACCCAATTCCAAATCACATTGTTGCGCAATCATGCTGGTCAACAGCGAATAAGAAGCAATATTAAACGGCACGCCTAAAAAAGAATCTGCTGAGCGTTGATACGATTGGCAAGATAACTTATTTTCAGCCACATAAAATTGGAACAATAAATGACAAGGCGGCAGCGCCATTTTATTAAGTTCACCGACGTTCCAAGCATTCACAATCAATCGACGAGAATTGGGATTGGTTTTAATTTGTTGAATCAATTCACTTATCTGGTCAATCATGTTGCCATCTGCACTTTGCCAAGCGCGCCATTGTTTACCATAGACTGGGCCTAAATCGCCATTCGCATCTGCCCATTCGTTCCAGATATTCACCCCTTCTTGTTTCAAAGAAGTGATATTGGTTTCACCACGTAAAAACCATAATAATTCGTGGACAATGCTTTTCAAATGTAATTTTTTTGTGGTGATCAATGGAAAACCATCTTGTAGCGGGAAACGCATTTGATAGCCGAAAATGCTGATAACACCCACACCGGTACGATCTATTTTTTTCGCACCATGGGCTAAAATATATTGCAAATAATCAAGATATTGTCGCATGGGTACCTCTTTTATAAGTTTGGAAGATGGTGGTGGGCACGCTGCGCTTTGCCCACCCTACGTTATATAAAGAGCAGCCCTCTCCCGCCCTGTCGGGCACTCCCGCAACAAGTGCGGGACGGCGCCTTCCCGTAAACGGGGGAGGGGAAATAAGATGGGTTATGGATATAATTCCATAAACTTATTCCTACAACAAAGCCATTCGAAATTACTCTGGTTGCAATACTGGACCAGTGCCTTCTTCCTGTACGCGCTTGCTATGATGGTCTTCCGCCAGCAACATATACATCGCCGGCACCACAAATAAAGTAAACAATGTGCCGATAGAAATACCGGTCGCAATCACCAAGCCAATATTATACCGGCTAACGGCGCCAGCGCCAGTCGCTAAAATCAATGGGATCACCCCTAACACCATCGCCGCGGTGGTCATCAGAATCGGCCGTAAGCGTACACCCGCAGCCATTTCGATCGCTTCTCGCTTATTTTTACCGGCATGTTGCAAGTCATTCGCAAATTGCACAATTAAAATACCATGTTTACTAATCAAACCGATCAAGGTAACCAGCCCGACTTCGGAATAAATATTTAACGTGGCACCGCCTATCCCTAAGCTAATAAAAATCATCGCGCCGCAAATCGACATCGGTACGCTGATTAACACGATTAACGGATCACGAAAACTTTCAAATAAAGCACCTAATGCCAAGAAAATAATAATCAGTGCAAAAACAAACGTCATCGCTAATGAAGAGCCTTCTTGAATGTATTGACGGGACTGCGAAGCATAATCAATTTCGTAGCCTTGCGGCAAAATAGGCGCAGCAATACTTTTTAATTTAGCCAATGCATCACCCATTGTCACACCCGGAAAAGCAATGGCTGAAATGGTCGCAGAATTCAATTGCTGGAAATGATTCAGTGATTCCGGCACAATGGTATTTTTTAATTTTGCTACTGTGGACAACGGCACCGCAGTGCCATCTGCTGCGGTAACATAAAAATTCAACAATTGTTCGCTATTCAATCGTTCAGCGCGTACGACTTGCGGAATCACTTGATAAGAACGGCCGCTATAATTGAAGTAATTAATATAATTTTGACTCATCGCACCAGACAACACATTACTGATGCTTTGCATGTCTAATCCTAAATCCGAGGCCTTATCACGATCTAACAAAATAGTTGTCTGTAATTTATCAATTTTTAAATCCGGATCTAAATAAGCAAATAAACCAGATTTACGTGCTTCATCCAAAATATTTTGAATGACGGTATTTAACTGATCAAAATCTTCCGTCGTAGTCACGACAAATTGAATCGGCAAACCACTGCCACCACCCGGTAAGGAGGGTAATTGAAAAGCAGCGATTTTTGCACCAGCAATTTTATTCAATTTTGCTTGCAATTCTGGCTGCAATTGATTCGTGGTTCGTTTACGTTCTTCCCACGGAATGAGTGACATTCCAATAAT
>DATAXC010000058.1:0-6446 GCA_036266895.1 Gammaproteobacteria bacterium | reverse complement strand
ATTATTGTCTGTTGCGTAGATTAAATTTAATTTACTTCACGCGACAACTATCCTGAAAGTCACCGTTAGCAATGATACGGTGTTGATTACCAATAAAAGTAAATCCATAACCGAGTTCTAACATGACGGTTTTTATTTTATTTACCATGCGATTTTCAATCTCGGCTTCTAATACAGGAGGAGTAAGGCCAAGAGTGTCTAGCATATAAATATCTTTCATAGCGCGTTCAGCTTGCTCAGCGAGATGCTGCGGTAATGCGCTTTTAAAAGTGTATTGTTCTTGCGATTCCCATATCTTTTGTCCAAACCACCAATAAAGGTTGAATTGCTCTCGAGAGGCAGCCTTTGCGGCGCGAATACGGCAAGAGGTAATTTTAGATTTGGCTTCTTCTAAAATTTCTATGTATTTTGTATTAGCAAAATTAAGAGTTTCTGCTACTGCATTTTGCATTGAACCTCCTTCTTTAATTCCTTGTTCTATCAATTATGCTGCGCAATTATAATCCTCCTTAGGATGGTTTGCCAACTCGTCTTAAAATTTAATCCTTGCTATTTACCTATTTGTATATACAAATTAATATGAAGATTACATTTGTCATTTTTAAAGGTCAGGTATACGAGTTTGAAGATACCAGAAAGATTATGGAGAACAGCGCATGATCGCAGTAGGGCAACCTGGCTGGCCGTATGTTGATCGTTGGATATGTCCAACGTGGTAAGACAAGACATATATTTTCGATGAGGAAAGCCAATGAACGCGAAGCGAAAAAATATCAAGAGCGATTTGAAGAAAATTGATGCCCATTCAGTTAAATCAGATGAGTATGATGAATTGCCTGAATTGACAGACGAAATGTTTGATCGGGCAGTTTATAAGGTTGGAGGTTCGGTGATTTCCTAACATGTTTCTGCCTTGATACTGTTTTTTAGCGACGCAATAGAAAATATGCTTGCTTATTTTTTGAGCAAGTATTTTTGCACTTGTGGTTAGCTACTAAGCATGATAGGATGCCCAAACTTTAAGCAACCCTTTAATATTTTTACATTGATTATTAGCCTAATGGATACTCTCAGTCATCATTATTTGGATAAGCTCAAACACGCCCACCCGGCTTTACGTCTGTTGAATGCGGACCACGCGCCATTAATCATTAGTTTTTTTTATCGAATTTTTATTCAACCCAATCGTCGTTCTATCGCGTACGCGGAATTGGTTACTAAACTAGATGATTATTTATATCAATTACAGGAAATGTATGGTGAAAATAAATATCCTCGAGGGGCAAGGGCATATATCGAAGAGTGGTCTAGTGATAACAGTGAGTTTTTGCGTCAATATTATCCATTGCATCGCGATGAGCCAGAGCTGGATTTGACCCCTGCGGTAGAAAAGGCGATTGAATGGCTACTTAGTTTAGAACAAAAACAATTTGTTGGTGCGGAATCGCGTTTATTGTCCTTATTTTATTTGCTGCGTGACATTGTACAGACAACGGAACAAGATCCCGCAGTGCGTATTGCCGAGCTAAATCGGCAAAAAGCATTGCTTGATCAGGAAATCGAAAAAATTCAAACTAACGTAGCCAATCAATATGATACACGGCAAATTAAAGAACGTTTCTTACAAGCAGAAGAAACCGCAAGAAAATTACTCAGTGATTTTCGCCAAGTAGAACAAAATTTTCGTCAACTTGATCGGCAGGCTAGAGAGCATATTGCAACGAGTGAAGAGCGTAAAGGCCAGTTACTTGATGTTATTTTTCATGAGCATGATATCATTCATGATTCTGATCAAGGCAAAAGCTTTAAAGCGTTTTGGGAATTTTTAATGTCGCCTTCTTCGCAAGATGAATTAAAAAAAATGTTACAAGCTACCTTAAATTTAACAGAAGTAAAAGATTTAATTCAATATCCGCTACTCGATAACATTGATATTGCATTATTGACCGCAGGTGAAAAAGTATATAGAACGAGTACATTATTAGCGGAACAATTACGTAAATATTTAGAAGACCAAGCTTATTTAGAAAATCGCCGCATTATGGAGATCATTAAAAATATTGAAAAAAAAGCCATCGCCTTAAAAGCAACACCTATCAAAACTAAAGCATTTTCTGTGTTAGCTGATACTGCCCCGCATATTGAATTACTGATGTCACGCATCTTATTCACACCGCCTAGGAATCCAGTCATCACAGTGACAGACTTGGCTGCCGGTCAAACCAACGTGAGCATCAATTTGCTTTATGAACAAGTATATGTAGATGAAAACGCATTATTAGCAAATATCCGCCAGGCTTTGCAAACACATAGCCAAATTTCTTTGCAACAATTGCTAGCACTTTTTCCTTTGCAAAAAGGTATGGAAGAACTTGTTACTTATTTTCATCTGGCAAGTAAAGAGAGTCATGCGATTATCAATAATGAAATACAAGAACGTTTTGTTTTTGCTAGTAAAGCAATACAAATGCCGCAGGTTATTTTTGTGAGACATTAATATGACAACACCTGATATATTATCTTTAGTTACAATACATTTACTGAAAGGGGTGCTGTATCACGATAAACATCCTGAATTATGGCAGGGGCTGCTCAATGTACAAGGCGCAGTGCGTGATTATATTGCTGTGATTGGTTTGGAATTGTTGATTGATGAAACGGAAGGCTTTGCTTTTTTACGGCAAAATGAAATAGCAGAAGGAGATGTGCAAGCATCTGCTTTGCCGCGGTTAGTGCAGCGCCGTCAATTGAATTATTATGTTAGTTTGTTATGTGTGTTATTACGAAAAAAATTAATTGAAAATGATACCACCGGTGGCAGCAGCCGTCTAATTATCAACCAGCAACAAATTGTTAATATGATGATGGTTTATTTGCCCGAGCGCAGCAATGAAATAAAAACCGCTGAGCAAATCGAGGTATGTATAAATAAAATGCTGGAATTGGGGTTTTTGCGACGTTTAAAAAATAGTAATGATCATTACTACGAAATTCAGCGCATTATAAAAGCATTCGTTGATGCGGATTGGTTGCAGCGCATTGATGAAAAATTACAGGAATATCAGGCTTATGCCCAGTCTAACACAGAGTGAATTATTTGATGTCATTGCAGATGATACGGAAACTGGTTTTAGATTGGAACGGCTCGAAGTATATAATTGGGGTACGTTTAACCAGCATGTTTGGCAGATTGCCCCACAACGTCATAATGCTTTATTGACGGGAGATATCGGTTCCGGTAAATCAACATTAGTAGATGCACTGACTACTTTGTTAGTGCCACATCAACGCATTGTCTACAATAAAGCGGCTGGCGCAGAAAGCAAAGAACGCAGTTTGTATTCTTATATTCGAGGCGAATATAAAAGTGAAAAAGATGATTTTACCCAAGCCGCAAAAGCTATTGCGCTGCGTGATGAAAATAATTATACCGTGTTACTAAGTTATTTTTATAATACCGGTTTCTCGCAAGGGATTACGTTGGCCCAGGTGTTTTGGTTGAAAGACAATAAGCGCAATCCTGAACGATTTTTTGTAGTTGCACAAAAAACGCTATCTATTGCCCAACATTTTACTGGTTTTGCCAGTGATATTCTCACTTTAAAAAAACAATTAAAAAAAGATGAAAAAATCGAATTATTTGATAATTTTAAAGATTATAATACACGCTTCCGCCAATTTTTTGGCATCCATCATGAGCAGGCATTAGAACTATTTTATCAAACTGTTTCTATGAAATCGGTAGGTAATCTTACAGAATTTGTACGTCACCACATGTTAGAAAAATGCGATATTGACCAACGCATTAGTGAACTACGGAATAATTTTGATAATCTTAATCGCGCTCATGAAGCGGTGTTAAAAGCTAAGCGGCAGATTGCTATATTGCAACCGATGGCAGCAGATACGTTGCAGCATGAACAATTGAGTGTGACTATTTATGCATTGTGTCAATGTCGTGATGCTTTACCGACCTATTTTGCTAAACAGCAAGCGGTGTTACTAAAAGAACGTATTGAACAATTAGAATTAGAGCTGGAAAAAGATAAGAAAAAAATAGCAATAGATAAACAAGAAGTACAGCAATTACAATTGCAAGAAGCAGATATTCGTCATCATATTGATGATAACGGCGGACGTCGCCTACAACTTATTGAGCAAGAAATATTGCGTTTAACCGCTGAATGTGAACGTAAACAAAAATTGGCTAATCATTATCATTTGTTGTTAAAACCATTAAATTTATTGCCTGTAACGCAAGAGGAACTATTTTATCAACATCGGCAAATAGTCCAATCTTTGTTAGAAAAAACAGAAAAAAGTGCCCAAGTGTTGCAGTTGCAGCAAGTGGATTTACGTATCGAAATAAAAGCATTACAAGATAAAGAAAAAGAATTAAAAGATGAATTAAGTTCTCTAAAAAAACGCCAAAGTAATATTCCTGCGCAAATGTTAGCATTGCGACAAACTATGGCATCGGTATTACAAGTAGAAGAAAAAGTATTACCCTATATAGGTGAACTATTGCAAGTAGCAGAACAGGCTAAACAATGGGAGGGGGCAATTGAGCGCTTGTTGCATCAGTTTGGCTTAAGCTTATTAGTACCTGAAGAATGGTATACACCCGTGAATCATTATGTAGAGCGTACCCGGTTGCAGGGGCGTTTGATTTATTATCGTGCCAAACTAGAAAAAAATTCTCCAACGTTAACATCTATTATTGCTGATTCATTACTTAATAAAATACAAGTTAAAGCGGATAGCATTTTTTATGCTTGGTTACAACAGGAAGTGAATATTCGATTTAATTATGTATGTTGCGAAGATATGGATGAATTTAGGCGTTTACCACAAGCGATAACCCCCAAAGGTTTGATTAAATCGAAAGGGCAGCGTCATGAAAAAGATGATAGGCACCGTTTAGATGATCGTAGCCGCTATATATTAGGTTGGAGCAATCAGCAAAAAATTACGACATTGACAGTGGCATTAAAAGAAGTGGAACAAACCGGCCAACGGTTAGTGAATCAATTGGCGGATGTCGGCAAACAACAAGAACAAGTCCGCATGGAACGCGATGTCTGTCGGGATTTGCTGAGTATTACACATTTTGTTGATATTCACTGGCAACCGCTAGCACAACAAATTCAATTATTAGCAGAAGAAAAAACGCAAATCGAAAAAAGTTCTAATATGTTGCAGACTCTTAAGATACAGCTAGAAAAAATCCAACAAGCTATACGGAAAAAATTGGAAGAGTTGACACAATTGGAACGTAAACTTGGCAGTAAAGAGCAGCAATTGCAAGATCGTTGTGGGGAATTGACTCAAGCGGAAGAGCTTGCTTTATCCTCTGTTATAGATATTGCGTTGCAAGCGCAATTAATCTCATTTCAGCAGACAGTTTTGCAAGCGGCGCAACTTACCACACTGACCTTAACGCATATACACAAATGTCAGCAAGAGACACGTGTGCTTGTCCAGAAAAAGTTAGATAAACAAGAAAAACAGGCTGTACAGCTTACGACTCAGATTACACGCCAGATGCAAACGTATAAGCATCAATTTCCACTAGAGACAGCGGAAGTGGACGTGGGATTAGAAGCGGCGCTCGAATATAGGCAGATGTTGGATGGACTGCAATCGGATGATTTGCCACGTTATGAAGAACGTTTTAAACAATTGCTGAATGAAGGAACGATTAATAGTATTGCATTGTTTCAAAATCAACTAACACAAGAAAAGCAAAATATTGAAAACCGCATTAAAGCCATCAACAACTCGCTATGTAATATTGAATATAATATAGGAACTTATATTACGTTGTTGATTGATCCGGTGCAAGACGTGGATATCCGTGATTTTCAACAGAATTTACGCTATTGTCTACAAAATACGTTAAATGAACAAAATTTTTATGACGAAGAAAAATTTTTACAAGTGAAAACATTGATTGAGCGTTTTAATGGTAGAGAAGGCATGGCGGATTTAGATCGTCGCTGGACACAAAAAGTATGTGACGTCCGCAATTGGTTTAATTTTTCTGCCAGTGAGCGGTGGTTAGAAGACCACAATGAAAAAGAATTTTATTCAGACTCTTCTGGTAAATCAGGCGGCCAAAAAGAAAAATTAGCTTATACTATTTTAGCCTCTGCGCTAGCTTATCAATTTGGTTTGCAATGGGGCGTGACGCATTCGCGGTCTTTTCGTTTTGTGGTCATTGATGAAGCATTTGGCAAAGGCTCCAATGAGAGTACTCGTTATGCTTTGGAATTATTTAAAAAATTAAATTTGCAATTACTTATTGTAACGCCATTACAGAAAATTCATGTCATTGAAGATTATGTGCGCTCTATTCATTTTATTGCGAATCCGAATGGTTGTGATTCAGTCATTCGTAATTTGAGTATTGAAGAGTATCACCAAGAAAAACAGGCATATAGTGA
>DATAXC010000029.1:0-11633 GCA_036266895.1 Gammaproteobacteria bacterium | reverse complement strand
AACCCATTGTCAGATGCGGGAATAAATGCATTACATTCGGCATTATACAATCATTCTGCACCTAGACCACCACAAATAAGAGCGGCAGGCTTAGTATTACGTAAAGACACGATAGAAACTTTACAAAATAGTCGGCTTTGCCAATTTTTATTTATTGGTGAACAAAAAGTTGATCAGCCAGTAGTAACTTCTTCAGACTTAACAAGCATTAAAAGTCATGATATATGGAAGCAACGCGTTGTACCGCCTAAATTAGTTAAAATTCCTACGACTCCTATATTTTCGACTATAAAGAAGTTGACCAAAGACGACCATTTCTAGCTAGGGCATGCACTTATACGTAAAATATTCTCTCGCTACCTCGGTCACTTGCGTAAGCGAGGGGGTCACTTCTAAACACTGCGGCTCTTGATTTAAGTAACGCTGCATTTGCGGCGAAATGGGAATGTCACGTTGTAGAATCGGCCCAATAACATCACTAAATTTTGCTGGATCAGCAGTGGCAGCGACAATCCAAGGCTGCTGGGAAAGTTGTTCGCGAACAAAACAGCCTGTTGCGGTATGCGGGCAAACAATTGTTTGATAACGTTGATAGATGTTTTGGATCGTATGACGAATTTGTTCGTCACTGACACTGATCGCTCGCACATGTTTTTTAAATTCAGAAAAAGTATTAAATAAGTATTGTAATCGCTCAAAATTACTTGGATTACCGACATCCATCGCATTGGCTAATGTTGCGACACTGGGTTGCGGCGTAAACACACCGGTATTTAAATAATCTTCTATCACATGATTTGCATTGGTAGCTAATACAATTTCTCTGATCGGAAAACCGATTGCTTGTGCCCAGTAAGCAGCGGTTGCATTTCCTAAATTACCTGTTGGCACAATAATGCCGGGGGCGAGATTAGTTTGTTGATAGAGTTGCATACTTGCCCGCGCAAAGTAAACCATTTGTGGTAATAAACGCCCTAAATTAATGCTGTTAGCACTACTAATACCCATTTGTTGTTGCCACCAACTATCGCTAAAAGCGGTTTTGACAATTTGTTGGCAATGATCAAACGTACCGGTAACCGCTAATGCCAATACATTCTTTCCCCAACAAGTGATTTGCCGTTCTTGATAAGCTGAGATTTGTCCTTTTGGATATAAGATGATGACGTTTACATTTGGTTTTTGATAAAAAGCACTGGCAACCGCTGAACCGGTATCGCCAGAAGTAGCCACCATAATGGTAATCGTGCGTTGTTGATTCATTGCTGCAAAACAGTTCGCTAAAAATGTTGCGCCGATATCTTTAAAAGAAAACGTTGGCCCATGAAATAATTCTAATAAATAAGTATGGTCATTAATGGATTTTAAAGGGATGGGAAAATTAAAAGTATTTTCACATAGCGCGGATAAATGCTGGCTGAGCGCATCATCGGTAAAAAAAGGTTGCAGTAAAGTTTCTGCAAAAAGAGGGTAAGTCTGATCCATGTTGAATTGGCTAAGATTAATTGTAGGTAAATGATCTGGTACAAATAACCCGCCATCGCTAGCTAATCCTGTTTGGATGGCTGATGTAAGATTTTTTTTGTTTTGTGTGTCGCGTGTGCTGATAAAATACATTTGGAACTTTTCCTATTTTAAAAATTTATGATATTACTTAAAGATAACCTTGTTATATGAAGCACACCCTCTCCCGCCCTTCGGGCACCCTCCCCCGTGAACGGGGGAGGGGATAAAATCCGAATTCATTGTATCAACGAAAGAAAAAACTTTGACCTATAACTTTTCCCATCACATCTTAACTGCCCCAACCGAACTAATCTTCGATATCCAATAATCCGCCGCAATCCCATTTTCTGCAAAGCAATCCTGCATCTGCTTACCCACATTTTCTGCTAACGCCTTCGTTTTAACCCAAGCAAACATACTCGGTCCTGAACCAGAAAGAGAAACCGCTAACGCACCTGCTTCTAGTGCAGCTTGTTTAATTTGATAAAAATGGGGTATTAACACTGCGCGTTGCGGCTCAATCAATACATCTTCCATTGCATTTGCCAGCAATTGATCATTTGATTGATAGAGCGCTGCAATAAACGCAGCTAAATTCGCTGATTGCTTCACATACATTTTTAACGGCACAGTTTTTTTCAAAATTTTTCGTGCCTGTTTCGTCTCTACACGCAAATGTGGATGCACTAATACGCTAAATACATCTGGTATTGGCAATTGAATGACTTCCAGCGGTTCGACTGAGCGTGTCAACGTTAAACCACCAAACAAACAAGGTACCACATTATCAGCATGTGCTTGTCCACAAGCAACCGCTTCACCTAATAAGGCATAACGTGCTAATTCGTGAACAGAAAGCGCAGGATGGATGAATGCATTGCAGGCCACCAACGCTGCAACTGCCGATGCGGCGGAACCGCCCATACCCGAACCCAGTGCAATGCCTTTACGGATCTGCATGGAAAAACCGATATTCAGTTGCAAATCTTCACATAATTTTTTTATCACGACGGAAGCGGTATTTTTATTGACGTTATGCGGTAACTGCTCTTGTGCGTCAATAGATTCAATCACTATTTTTTTATCTTTACGTCGGGTTAACGTCACATAATCGCCGATACCTTCCATAGCAAAACCTAATACGTCAAAGCCAACCGCTACATTCGCACAAGTAGCTGGTGCGAAAGCCGTGATAGAATCGATGTTGTTGATGATAGTATGCATAACCCTCTCCTCTCGCCCTCTCCCGCAAGCGGGAGAGGGGAGACCAAATTCAAATATTACGAAAGTGATGAAGCTAACCTCAAGAGATCCGCAAAAATACCTGCTGCTGTCACATCTGCACCTGCACCTGGGCCTTGGATCACCAAGGGTTGTGTATGGTAACGGCGCGTATGAAAAATCAACATATTGTCAGTGCCATTCAATCGGGTAAAGGGATGCTGCGCTGGAAAAGACTCTATCGCTACATCGATAGTACCATTTTCGCGAATAGCACCCATATAATATAATTTTTCATTTTTTTCGCGCGCTTTCAACATTAATTTTTCCATTTGCGCATCACATTCGGATAATTTTTCAAGAAATTCTTCAACGCTACATGATTTCAATGCTTCTGGTACTAAATTATGCACATGAATATCTTGCAATGAAACATCACGGCCAATTTCTCGTGCTAAACAAATTAATTTGCGCGCTACATCCATGCCAGATAAATCTTCTCTTGGATCTGGTTCAGTGTAACCCGCTTTTTTTGCTGCTAAGACAATTTCTGAAAACGGTTTACCGGTGGCTAATTCATTAAAAATATAACTTAATGTCCCAGAAAAAACGCCTTCTATCGCCAACACTTCATCGCCGGTATTAATAATATCATGCAATGTGCTCATCACTGGCAAACCAGCGCAAACCGTTGCTTCATATAAATAATAGCGCTGTTTCTTTTGTGCTAGCGCTTTGGTTTTTTTGTAATATTCGAGGTCACCGCCATTAGTATGTTTATTCGGTGTAATCACATGTAAGCCTTGTTCTATAAAATCAGCATAATGTTTCGCAATCATTGGGCTAGCGGTACAATCAATCAACACAGCATGCGGCATATCGTCCGATAATAAATGTTTAGTAAATGCTTGCAAATCAGCGGGTTGATTGCTTTTAGCTAAATCATCACGCCAATATTGCAACGCGATCGTTTCCCGATTTAACAGCATTTTTTTGCTGGTCATAATGCCGCGCACGCATAATTGCACGTGATATTTTTCCTTAAGTTGCTCACTCATTTGTGCGATCTGTTCTAATAACGCGCCGCCGACTAATCCGGGCCCAATCAAGCCAATCGCAATCACTTTATTCGAAAGATAAAGTCCAGCATGCACGACTTGCAATGCTTTATTGACATCCTCACGTTTAATCACAATGGAAATATTGCGCTCAGAAGAACCTTGCGCCACAGCACGAATATTAATATTCGCTTTTGCAAGTGAATGGCAAAGTTTATTTAAAATACCGACACTGCCCACCATCGCATCACCAATCATCGCTAAAATAGCACAATCTCTATCGACTGAAATTTTATCGATTTGTTTAGCGGCCATTTCTGTTGCTAATTGCTCGTTTAATGCTTTCAATGCTGTTTCTGCTTGTTGCGGCGGCACCGCAAAACAAATCGAATGCTCAGAACTGGCTTGTGAAATTAAAATCACCGAAACTTGAATGTGTTGCAATATCTGAAAAACCCGAGCAGCTATTCCCACTACGCCGATCATACCTGCGCCTTCGACGTTAATCAGCGCAACTTGATCAATGCAACTTAACCCGCGAATTAAATAGGGAGATTTTCCGGTGGTATTGACCACCGCAGTCCCGGTTGCCGTTGGATTAAACGTATTTTTGATATAGATTGGGATTTGTTGCTCTAACATCGGCAAAATGGTCAAGGGATGCAGTATTTTTGCGCCAAAACAAGCGAGTTCCATCGCTTCTTTATACGAGATGGCTTCCACTGGAAAAGCGGCTTGCACGCGATGTGGATCCGCGGTGAAAATACCATCGACATCTGTCCAAATATATAATGCGGTTGCATTAAATAATTTTGCAAAAATAGCACCGGAAAAGTCACTGCCATTTCTTCCTAAAATGGTACGTTTCCCTGCTAATGTCCTTGCAATAAAGCCGGTTACTACCAATTGATCAAATTGCTGATTTTGTAAAAATTGATTTAATGCTTGCTGACTTTTTTCCCAATCTACATTTGGCACACCATTTTTATGTTCAACAAATAATACTTGCGCAGCGTCTAAATACTCAGTGCGATAAAAATGCTTTAAATAGGCCACTAAAATTTTAGCTGACCATTGTTCACCATAGCCTAAAACATCTTCTTGCATTTCTTGAGAATAAGCATGTAATTGCTTCACTGCGGTCAAGACAGTTTGAATGTGCTGCAAATCTAATTTAATCGTATAAGTTAAGTCAGCTTGTTGATCTGCCGGTAACAAGTCGTGAATAATGGTTAAATGCAGGTTTTCTAACGTGAGTAATTTTTCCGTATAAGCATGTCCAGATTTTGCTTCGTCTAATATCGTTTGCAATAAAGAAGTGACGTCTTTTACAGCGGAAACAACGATAATTTCATTTTTTCCAGTTAACAATGATTTAACCCGTTTAAAACATTGTGCATCTGCAAGACTAGAGCCGCCAAATTTTTGCACGACTAGATTTGATATATTATTTTTCATAAACAATCCTATAAACGATTTGCTCGTACTAGCAATATCACTCCTACCGCAATCAATGGTAAAGACAATAATTGTCCTTGCGTTAACCAACCAAACAAATAACCGATATGCGCATCTGGTTCACGAAAACACTCTACAGCAATACGAAACACACCATAACATAAAGCAAATAATCCAGAAACTGCGCCTATCGGTCTAGGCTTGCGTGAATAGAACCACAAAATAAAAAACAACAAAACGCCTTCCAATAAAAATTCATATAATTGCGAAGGATGTCGAGGATAATCACCCGCATAAGGAAACACCATGCCCCAAGGCATTGTCGTCACCCGTCCCCATAATTCGCCATTGATAAAATTACCAATTCGTCCGGCAGCTAAACCGATTGGTACGGCTGGTGCAATAAAATCGGTCAGCGCTAACAACGGTTTCTGCATCTTTCTCGCGCAACACCACAAAGCAACTAATACACCAAGTAAACCACCGTGAAACGACATCCCACCTTGCCAAACTTTTAAAATTTGCCAAGGCGCTGAAAATAATATTTGCCATTCATAAAATAAAATATAACCTAACCGACCGCCAATAATCGCACCGAGTGCGGCATAAAAAACCAGATCAGATAATTGAACAGCAGTAAAAAGCGCGTTGGCGCCTTGTTGACGTAAACGTAAAGATAATACTGCCCAGCCTGCAAAAAAACCAACCAAATACATCAGGCCATACCAATACACTGGCCAACCAAAAATATGAAAAGCCACTGGATCAATTGATGGATAAATAAGCATAATTACCTCTATCTCCGAAAGCGTTTACTCGCCTGATACAGTTAAGTAAACGCCTTCCTATCTCCCCGCACGAATTAATTGACCCAACCCTGCGCGTTCTAATGCCAATTCCATGTGACAACGTATCATCACCGCACTTTCCATACTCAAGATTTCCTGCAACAATCTCGCTGCTTTTTTACGGCTAAAATGCCGGATAATCCATTTGATGCGGCCCACTGAAGAAGCATTCATACTCAATGAATCGAAACCCATTGCTAATAATAACATCACTGAAATCGGATCACTGGCCATTTCACCGCAAATACTCACATGTTTGCCTTCTTGATGACTGCTTTCTACTACTTGAATCAACGCACGCAATACCGCTGGATGTAATGAGTCATATAAATTAGCAACACGTGGATTGTTTCTATCAACCGCTAATAAATATTGCGTTAAATCATTGCTGCCTACTGATAAAAAATCGACACGTTTTGCCAATGCGCGTGCTTGATAGACAGCAGAAGGCACTTCAATCATCACACCGATTTGCGGCATTTCAACATGACATCCTTCATCATGCACTTCAGCGTAAGCTTTGCGAAATAAACGCAATGCTTCATCTACTTCGGTCACATCAGAAACCATTGGTAACATGATGCGTAAATTATTCAATCCTTCACTCGCACGCATCATGGCACGCATTTGTGAAAGAAAAATTTCTGGATGATCTAAAGTAATACGAATACCGCGCCAACCCAAAAAAGGATTGTCTTCTTTAATCGGAAAATAAGGCAATGGTTTATCACCACCCACATCTAACGTACGAATAGTCACCGGTCGCGGCGCAAATGAAGCCAGTAATTGCCGATAAATAATGCGTTGTTCTTCTCCAGAGGGAAATCGATCGCGAATCAAAAAGGGGATTTCTGTACGATACAACCCGACACCTTCCGAACCTGCTGACAATGAAATACTGGTATCGGTGCCTAAACCAGTATTAACGAATAAATTAATACGATGGCCATCTTTCGTTACTGCTGGTAAATGGCGAATTTCTTCTAATGTCGCATCTAATTGTTGTTCTTCATGAATTAAACGTTCAAATTCAATGCGCAATGAAGGATTTGGTGCAACATAAATTTGACCATAATAACCATCAATAATAATCGTTTGATCTTGCCACTCAGCAAGCGGCGCTTCTCCAACGCCCATTACAGTAGGCACTTTCATCGCACGCGCTAAAATAGCCACATGCGAATTCGCAGAACCTTTGGCAGAAATCACCCCCACTAAACAGCCTTCTGGTACTTCGGCTAAATCGGTTGGTGTAATGGTTTCACCAATTAAAATGGTTTTTTCAACATATTGTGGCGCAGTTCTATCATTTTTTTGTAAATAAGCAAGTACGCGTCGACCTAAATCTTTAATATCTTCTGCACGTTCACGCATATATTCATTATCTAAATTTTCCATGCGGCGCACATGCGCTTGAATCACTTCACGCAGAGCACCAGGCGCCCAATTACCGCCACGAATCGCATCGGTTATTTCCTTGCTTAAATCTGGGCTTTCTAAAATACGTTGATACACATCAAACAAAGCACGTTCCGCGGGTGGCAAGGTGGTCAATCGCTCACTCAATGAACGCACATCTTCGCGTACTGCGGTAAACGCAGCGTGTAGTAAAGCAATTTCTATATCAATATCTTCTGGATCTCGATCTGGCACTAAATCCAAATCGAATGGCGGGAAAACAACAACCCCTACGCCCATACCAATCCCTGCGGAACCTGGCACACCGGCATAGACTAATTCATGACGCTTATCATTGGGTGATTCAAATAATTTTGCCACAACACCAATCGCTTCCGCATGGGCAATAATCGCGGCTAATTGGGTAGCAAGTGTTGCTAAAAAGGCTTCTTCTGATTCATCATAACGTCTCGATTCTTGTTGTTGCGCCATCAACACGCCTAATACTTGACGATGATAAATAATCGGCGCGCCAAGAAAAGCGTGATAAGCATCTTCTTTCAATTCTGCGACATACAAAAATCGTGGATGTTTAGTCGCATCGTCAATATTAATCGGCTCTTCACGCTCACCCACTAAACCAATCAAGCCTTTATTAATCGGAACACGTATTTTACCAACAGCAGCAGGATTCAACCCCTGAGTTGCAGCTAACACATATTCACTGCGCCGACGATCTAGTAAAAAAATCGAACAGGCTTCCGTCGCCAACGCATGTGCAATGCGTTTGACCATAATCTCTAGCGCTTCATCAAATGTTTCTGCGCTGGAAACTTCTTGGATAATCTGTCGTAGAATCGTCAACATAGTAAGTTAGGGTTCCCGAAATTGTTTTGATAAAACAATTTTTGCAAATTCTTTCAATGCCATGACATAAACGCGCCGCTTGAAGATAACCACTTGTTTCAATGGATACCAATAGGAAACCCAGGCCCATGAATCAAATTCTGGCGACGTATTGGCAGTCAGTTCGATTTTAGCGTTTGGATTGCTTAAACGCAGCAAGAACCATTTTTGCTTTTGCCCAATACACAATGGCGTGGCATAATGGCGCACTAAGCGCGCAGGTAAACGATAACGTAACCAGCGGCGGGTGCTGGCAAGTATTTGAACATCGTCTGGATTCAAGCCAATTTCTTCTTTGAGTTCACGATACATGGTTTGCTCAGGGGTTTCGTCTTCTTGCATACCCCCTTGCGGAAATTGCCAAGCGTCCATGCCGATACGCTTAGCAAAAAATACCTGTCGGTTATTGTTTACTAAGATAATACCTACACCATATCGATAGCCAGCTTGATCAATCACGTTTCGTCACCTCGTGTAGCATTGTTCCAAAATATCGTCATTTGAGCAAACAGAATCGATATAAATTTGGGGATAACTGTTCTCTTCCTATGAGAGCATTGTCTTAATTTCAGAATACTAAACTGATGGAGAACAATATGTATGCGACAACATACACGTTTACTAAGCCTACTGTTAACTTTCACACTGACCTGTGTAGTTTTTGCCCTCCTATCTGGCAACAATCTTGCTGATCCCCTTGCGTTCCTCCAATTGCGTTTGCCGCGCGTCCTCGCTGCCTTAGTTTGCGGCGGCCTCCTCGCACTCGCCGGTACCTTAATGCAACTCCTCTTACAAAACCCACTCGCTGACCCGTATGTATTAGGCACCTCGAGTGGGGCCGCCTTAGCTACTTTATTGCTAATGCTATTCGGCATTAACGAAACATGGTTTTTAGGCGGCGCTTGGTTAGGCAGCTTATTGACTATTTTTCTGATTTTTTTGCTCGCTAAAAAACAACGTTATGCCACTCATGCTTTATTACTAGCCGGTATTGCCATCACTTGCGGATTATCGGCGATTATTAGTTGTATTTTATTGCTCACACCACATGGTACATTACGTGGCATGTTATTTTGGTTAACCGGAGATTTAAACGGCGTACGCATGCCCTGGCTAGAATCATTCATTTTGCTCGCCGGCTTTAGCTGCTGCTGGCTGCTGGCACCCGGATTAAACGTCTTATGCCGCGGCGAAATCGCCGCACGCGCCTTGGGTTTACCCAGCGAACAATATCGTTTGATATTATACATTTTAGGTGCATTATTCACTGCTGCCGCGGTCACTTTAGCTGGCTGTATTGGTTTTATTGGCTTGATTGTCCCGCATCTCACTCGACGTTTAGTCGGGTTCGATCATCGGATTGTTTTACCGGTCTCGTTGTTACTAGGCGGTAGTTTATTATTACTAGCTGACACCTTAGCCCGTTCATTATTAGCACCGATGCAACTACCGATTGGCATGTTGTTAGCGATGATCGGTGCGCCGGTATTTATTGGCATGTTATACAATCGAACATCGTCTTAACAAAAAGATAATTAGCATGATGTCCATACTCACTACCACACAGCTCTCATTACGCATCAATGACAAAATCATTTGTCAATCAGCAAATCTTACTTTTCACCCTGGCGAAATTTGGGGTGTACTCGGTGCAAATGGTAGTGGCAAAACTACGCTCTTGCACACCTTAGCGGGTCTGCATAACAGTTATCAAGGCAACATACAATTACATGGTCAAACATTCAAAAAGTTAACGCCAAAAAGAATTGCACAATCGATTGGTTTGTTATTCCAAGATCTTCCTTTGCTGTTTCCACAAACAGTTTTGGAATATTGTTTAACCAGTCGTTTTCCACATCGTCATTATTTTCAAAAAACCACTGCACAAGATCAACAAGCGGTGTTACAGGCATTGCAACAAATGCATCTCGAACATTATTTGCACCGCTCAGTACTAGCATTATCTGGCGGTGAAAAACGTCGCTTAATGATTGCCGCTCTATTGGCACAACAGCCTGAAATTTATTTATTGGATGAACCAAACAATCATTTAGATCGGCGACATTTAACGCGGATGTTACAATGTTTTCAACAACGGGTTAACACGACCGGTGCGCTGGTGATCATGTCACTACATGATGTACATTTGGCACAGCAATTTTGTCAACGCGTGTTATTGTTGTTTCCGAATGGTATAGTTAAAGTCGGCTCAACACAGACGCTGTTGACCGACACCCATTTGCAGGCATTATACGAGTGTGAAACAATTTAAGTCATTTAAATCGAGAATAACTGAAAAGGATACACACATGACCATCCCAATTTTAGTAAACGGTGCATTTGGCCGCATGGGACAAATGACGACGAAAGCACTCGCCGAAGACGGCGCATTTGAAGTAGTTGGCCAAACCGGCCGCGAATATGACTTAAAAAAAGCAATCCACGACAGCAAAGCACAGGTTGTAGTTGATTTTACCCATCCAACGGCTGTGTATGCCAATACCACAACGATTATTGAAGCCGGCGCCCGTCCGGTTATCGGCACTTCCGGTTTAAGCCACAGCCAAATTACCAGTTTACAAAAACGCTGTACTGAATTAAAGCATGGCGGCATTATTGCGCCAAATTTTTCACTCGGTGCAGTGTTAATGATGAAATATGCCAAAGAAATTGCAAAATATATGCCAAATGTTGAAATCATTGAAATGCATCATGATGGTAAAGCAGATAGTCCTTCTGGTACTGCGATGCGTTCTGTAGAATTATTAGCAGAAAGCGGCAGCAAGTTAAATCCTTATGCAACTGATAGCCATGAAAACTTACCTGGTGCCCGTGGCGCACTCTATCACGGCGTTCCTATTCATGCTGTACGGTTACCTGGATTATTGGCACATGAGCAAATTATTTTTGGCAGCTTGGGTGAAACGCTAACTTTGCGTCATGACAGCATTGACCGACAGTGTTTTATGGCTGGGATAAGATTGGCGTGTAAAAAAGTCATGGCATTACATGAGTTGGTGTATGGGTTAGAGGGGGTGTTGTGAAAGCGTACCCTCTCCCGCTTGCGGGAGAGGGTACGTATTCGCTTTTCACTGGCTATTTCCCCCATAAACCGAGACGGGAAAAATTCGGATTTAATCGTATTAAACGAGAAAATCGTATTAAACGAGAAGAAAAACCACGACCCATCTATTATCCCCTCCCCCACTTGTGGGGGAGGGTGCCCGAGAGGGCGGGA
>DATAXC010000025.1:0-1696 GCA_036266895.1 Gammaproteobacteria bacterium | reverse complement strand
TAGCCGATTGAAATTTATAGTTAATTGTATAACATGTGTAACGACACACAGCATTAAAAAATCAAGGATGCTTAAATGACCCGACGGAGAGAAAGTCAATACTTCGCAATTAACTTATGAAGCTGGCTCAAACAGAACGTTGATTGTCCATGCTCCTATTAATGCAAACACACCGCTTCAAGCCAAGCCTACAGGTTATGGCGTTCGCTGCTAGTATCAGGGGCACAGAGTGGAAATTACTGAATTAACCAATCAGACATTTTGCTACTGGCTGCAAGGTTATTTTGAAATATCGCAGGCGCGGCATTTGAACGCTCAGCGCCTGATGAAAATTAGCCAGCAACTGGACAAGATTTCTGAACCACTAGGTTTATATACTACATGGCTGAAACAGACTGTAGTCATGCTGCAGGAAAATAATTTTTGTGAGAACCTTGTCAATTATTTCACACCAATGATTACCAGTGAATTAAATCATATTTTTCAACACGACATTGATAATAGTTACGATACGCCACATTCTGCTGAATATCTTTTAAAAATTCACAGAGGTGAAGCTGTCCCACAGGAAAGCAATGACTAATAATGAATTTAAAATCTGGTTGTCGGGCTATTTCGATTTGGAAAACAGTAGAGTGGTTTTATCCGCTAAGCAGCTATGGATTATCCATAATCATCTGCGACCTAATGGCATTTGATCTGTCCTAAATAGCTCCCTTGCCAAATCATTTAGGAATGTATCAGCAGCTTTTTTGCTTGATGAAAGAGGTGTTTGACCGGATTCTTCAAAGAAGAGGGAGATTAATCGTTTTTGGCTGTTTCCCACAATATTGGGAGTTTCATGGTGATAGATAGGGTAGAGTATTTTTTCTATGTTTTCATAAGTGACATCATTGGCAATTTTCTGCATTTTTTTCTTTAATCCTTTGCCATAAGGGGCAGACAGTGTTTTATTATATTCTCGCAATGCTTGCTCGTAATCTTTTAATCTTTCTATGATCAGCTCAGTCGGAATGGTCGTTTTAGGCCCGTCTTCTCCACATTTAATGCCATATTGAAGTTCACACACCACAATGGTTTCCATGATTTTTTGGTCAATATGAGCTAAGAGGGTAAGTAATAATGTATGCTTATTGGCTAAAATTTTTTCGACCTCTCTCGGAAAATCCTCTGGCAAATCCTTCCAAGGTATTACCCCATTTTTTACCTCATTATCCTCAATAACACGATACTTTAATTCTTCAGGAGAAGCCTCAAGTGCTATCGTATGCTTTTTTCCTAGCTGATCATTTGACATCAAAGCAAGATCATACATATCTAATTGCTGCGGCCATGAATCCCCATATACTGCTTGAAACACATGCTGATGAGCCAACTTATTCACAAAACGTTGACGTTGTTCTACCGTTAAACTGTAAAAAACAATGGCTACGGTCATCCATTTTTCTACCATAGGAAAACGATTCCTCACAAAAAGATGGAAGTTCCCTAGCTGCTTTTTAGACGTAAAAGTCTTCGGTAATTTAACATTTGGAATATGATGATTGCTTTCCTTGCTCACCATCTCTGTTGTTTTAGGAAATTCTTTGGAGAAGATTAAATTAACTTCATCACCATCAAAATCTGCGGCTTGTTTTTTTGTAGGTTTCTCTGGATAACCGATGAGTTTAGTGAGAGTTTGTTTTACGACCAAACT
>DATAXC010000006.1:0-1961 GCA_036266895.1 Gammaproteobacteria bacterium | reverse complement strand
TTGATAAAAATGGTAAAGTTATAGGTCAGATGACCAATAAACCAGCAGATGAACCCCAAAAAGATACCGGCAATTGGACGGTAAAGGCTGATGGTACTGTTTGTGCCACCTGGGACCATTGGAATAGTAACAAGCCTATTTGTGTAGCATTGTATAAGCTAACTAATGGATTGCTATTAGTGAACGAAGAAAGTAAAAAATTTGAGAGCTTAATATTGAAAGACGATATCAAATCTGGCAATCAAATGAACTAATTTACTATTTGCTATTTGACTTTAGATGCATATAAAATGCGCCTCTACTCGTAAGAGGCAAGACATTTAGCTAGGCTGGCGTAGCTCAGTTGGTAGAGCAGCTGATTTGTAATCAGCAGGTCGTCCGTTCAAATCGGATCGCCAGCTAATAAAATCAATAAGTTAGGTAAGGTTAAATTAAGCGGCTCATATTTTTGTGTAATTTTGGTGTAATCGTGCAAAAAGTTATGGATATGAAATGGAGCGCAAACCAAATCTAAATAAGATAATCAGCATAGACCATTTTAAAAATTGGTATTGGTTGAAAGTTGAATTGATAAATTTTTGTAAAAAGCATGATCTTTCTACCGTTGGATCAAAACAAGAGCTTGTGCAGCGTATTACCTTGTTTCTTATAACTGGAAATAAAATAGAACCTACATCTGCTAGTAAAGCTAATGGTCACAGAGATAGCCAGCAATTCATAACGCGCAATACCCTTGTGGCGAACTATAAAAATGATGCAGCAACAAGGAAGTTTTTTATTGACCAGATTGGCAAGCATTTTCGTTTTGATGCTTATTTGCGCCAATTTACAAATAAAAATAATATTACAAAAAAATTAACTTATGGTGATCTTGTTGATGGTTGGTTGATAGAAGAGTCGCGGCGGAAAGACCCCGCTTACCAAAGTAATATAGGTAAACAATTTGAGTATAACCAGTTCATAAGAGATTTTTTTGCTAATGAAAAAGGCAAGTCTCGATCAGATGCTATTAAAGCATGGGAAATTATAAAAACCGCACCTGGCTGCAAAACCTATATTCATTATAAATCAATAATGTCCTGCAAAGTCAGAAAATAAATTTTACAAAAAAGGGAAGCTTAAATTTCTATAAGTTAGACATTCACTGTAAAACCTAAGTCTACGTCACATGCAGCTTGTCCACCACGAATGCCCCAATTCTCTTGTGTAATTTCACGCAATAATATTTTCACATGATCCTTGGGAATACCAAGTATTTCAAGATTTTCAACAATAGTGCGATATAAGTTACGTTTTGCGTCAAGAGAACGACCAGTAAAACAATCAATACTTATATGGGTATACAGATCAGGATATTTTTTCTCTAGAGGACATGCAAAACGAGGTGGTTCATGTACGAGAAGACGCACGTTTTTATCTCCAGGTAATATTTTAAAGGATTTTTGCAGTGCAGAATGCACAGCATCTATCAAAGCAATTTCTTGTTCTGTTTGATATGATTTTCTGACCTCAATCAAGACACTTGGCATAATTCACCTTAATTTTAAATTTAATTCAGTAATTACTAAAAACATGTTGTATTATTCAAGCTCAATTAGGTCGATAACTCCTGGTTGTAGCTCAATTATTTCAATCGACGAGTTACGTTTGCTTGGCGATAACTCACACATGTTTATGCAAATAATTAATATTCGGCCACCGAACCATTTTCGGGGTGCTAGAATAACAGTATTGCTGAAATTATATATGGCTAAAATACCCTTAGATTGATTAATTTGATCCATATAGCTTTTAAGTTGAGATACATTATTTTTTAACTGACGTGAAGTTAATTTTTTTTTTCTTATCATATATTGTAACTGCTCACGCCTTTCATCAAATAAATTCACCAGCTAGTGCCATTTGAATTGCAATTAATGGATTATATCCTTTGTTTGCCATTGTTTGAAGATAACTTGAAA
>DATAXC010000336.1:0-1902 GCA_036266895.1 Gammaproteobacteria bacterium | reverse complement strand
GAAATTTATTGTTGTGAGATAAAATTTACGTTGGTAAAAACTTCTTGTCCCAACTTGTTTAAACGCGTTGTAACCGGCTATAATTTTGCTATCAAAACAATTTAAACATGATTGACCAACCTACTCACAAGTTAACCGATGAAGAATTTCTGGAAGCCTATGTAGAATGCAGATGCAAATGCAGCAAAACCGCCCGCTATATTACGGAGCGCTATGGCTTATATTACACGCGCCAATCTGTGCACGAGCGGGCAAAAAAATTTCCCGGCGCTAAAATGCAATTGCTGCTGCTGGATGCCGACCAATGCGATACCAATTTGATCGGCTTTGCCGACGATGAAAAAAATGACATCCGCTTACGGGTTCGCCTTTACCTGCACCTGCAAAATACTATTTACAAGTGCTTTGACGCAAGAACTAATTATTATGCTATATTAAAAAATACAATTTCCTGACATGTTCCTTATAGCACATTGATTATCAATTAGTAAATTATTTGATTGTCAAAAAAAATGAAAATCAAACCACAGAAGTGCCGTGTAACACATCCCATATGAGCGTAATACCAATGATCATCATAGCAATACCGGCAAGGCGGTTTATAATAGTAACATGACGGGGATCAATGAATTTTTTTATGCGGTGAGAAAGATAGGCTTTAAGAATATCGGTAGAAAAAACGGTGCTTAATGTTCCCGCAAAAAATAAAAAATAATGATACGATTCATAATGTATTTGCGAGGTAACATAACCTGAAGTGCCTAGCCAGAAAATCAGTACAAACGGGTTAAGCGTATTAATTAAAAATCCTTTTATTGCAATAGTGGGGTAATTTATTTTAGGCAGCTCAATATGCATATCCTGTATAACAGTCTTCTTAAAAAAACTATAAACACCAAAAGCAATAAGCACACCACCACCTATAAAACCTAAAATAACTTTAAACGAATTATTGTTGGCAAGTCGCGTAACACTGAACAGGGAGATGCTTATATACATGGCATCGCTAACCAGTGTGCCGCAAGCCACCGACAAGCCGGCTAAAAACCCTTTTTCAATGCTGGTTTGAATAAGAAAAAAGAAAATAGGTCCCAAGGTGATAACCAATGCTAAACCTAAGATCATTCCCTTAAAAAATGCTTCCATATCGGTTATCTGTCGCTGATCAGTATTATGATTGTTCTTTAGTAAACTGCTCCCATTCGGCAAAACGCTGGTTTTTCATCACGCGCGGAAATTTATTTTGACCGCCTTCTTTATGATGCTGCTTATGCCAGTCGTAAAAATAATGAGTTGGTATGATTTCAATGAAAATATCTTTTAATGCGGCAATACGTTCCACGGCATAATCGTCATTTAATTGTTTTAAATGCTCATCCAGCCGTTCTTTTAATTGTGCCGCATCTACTTTATCGTCAGTACCTATATACCATTTATGCGCAAACATGCCCTGGTAAGGAATGCCCGCCACTGTATATTCTTTTATGGCAATATTAAAATCATTCGCCACCATTTCAATGGCTTTGTTCATATTATCTACAGACAAATGCTCACCGCACAAGCTTAAATAAGATTTGGTGCGCCCGGTAATTATAATTTCGCTCCGTTCTTTTGATACAAATTTTACTACGTCACCAATCAGGTAACGCCACGAGCCGGCGCAGGTGCTTAACAGTAAAGCATATTCAACACCTTCTTCCACATCTTTTATGCTCAATGCTCCGGCGTTTACGATTAATTCACCATCGTTGTTAAAATTTCCATCGTTAAAAGGAACAAACTCAAAAAATATTCCGCCGTTTAAGATCAACCGCATCCCTTTGGCATCGGGACTATCTTTATACGCAATAAATCCCTCTGAGGCTAAATAGGTATCCACGAAGATCATGGGTTTTGAAAACA
>DATAXC010000323.1:0-4376 GCA_036266895.1 Gammaproteobacteria bacterium | reverse complement strand
TCAGCCCCTTGGTTGCTCATTTTTCCAAACAGGAAAAAATTTCCAAAGAAGATATCAAAGAGTTAAAAGCAATTATAGAAGATCTAGAATCAAATGATTAATCAAATATGCAACCTGTTTTTTGCGTCACTAAATTCAAGTATATTTTTTCTTATATTGCTTATTTTTAAGCATAAAATACTGCAGCATGTTGGCGCAAGATGGTATTATTATTTGTGGTTCACTTTATTTATTCCATGGATAAGCATCTGGCTGCCGTTAGATTTTTCCATGACAAACTCATCTCTTATCCATATTTCATCACTAATAAAATATATAAATTCATTTGTTTTTGATTTTTTCATGCGATATCAATATTCGCCAATTAAAATAGTCATTTACTTCTGGCTTACAGGTGCATTATTAGCCTTACTTTATATATCATACAGCCATATTCAGTTCATACTAAAACTTCAGAAAAATTCAACGCCACTGACCTTGAATCAACAAAAGATAATAAAAGCTTCGCTAAAGAATAAGAATTTGAATTTGAATTTGATTCCGCTCTCACGAATTTATTTGACCCCCTTGTTAAGCTCACCGATGATATGCCACGTCATCAATTCCAGAATATACCTGCCAGATAATTTTTTCAGTCACTATAACGCAAGTGAAAAAAGCTATGTATTACATCATGAGTGCATACATTTTCAGCGCTGTGATTTGCTCACGAATACTGGCATGATTATTCTACTTTGCCTGAACTGGTTCAATCCATTGCTTTTATATTCATACAAATATTTTCGTAGCGCACAGGAGCTATCTTGTGATGCATTGCTAAGCCAGCAATATTCAATGTTTGACAGCAAAGCCTATAGTTATGCGTTGTTGAAAACAGCCGTTAGTCAGTCGTTACAATCATCATTCAGTTGCCCATGGAATTCTGGAAGTCAGCTAAAAGAACGCTGTCTTGCAATGAAATTGCATCAGACCAATCCGATTAAAAATCTGGTTGGTACTGTGCTCCTTACCATTTCTTCAGGCATCGCACTAGCTGCGCCAAGTCTGGAAAATCATATGTTTTTTGAAGACTTACGCATTTCAAATTTTTCCAACAATAAATTCACTGTTATTGCCAATTTCAACTGTGAAAACAAACTCGCAGAAGTAGAAAAAAATAGTGTTACATTGATTTCCCAGTCGAGAATCCAGCAAATTTGTAGTAAATCCCATAGGCCATCCTGCACCATTGAATTTTATCAATCAAATAATTGTTCTGGTGAACCCTTTGCCAGCGTTGGTCTGAATTTACAAGGTGCTATTTCATCTATTCAAGCGGATAACAAGTATAATGTCAGCGGCAAAGAGTATAACTTACTCCTCTATGGGCATTTTATCCCGGATTCCAAGCGCAATAATGTCGCCCGAGCCGTAATAACACGCAAATACACCGGCGGGTAAAGAAAACGCTTGTCCATCCAGCATTTCTGCATATTCATTTATGTGATGATTAGTTTCACTGATAGCAATACCTGCCATGTAGATTGCTTCATCAGAAGAACCTGCGATAATGCCTCTCACTCCAACTAGCCAACTCATATCGCTATCCTGGAAAACAGGTTCGTATGAGACTATTCGGTAGGTCCCTTCATAAAGAAATGAATCATTAATTTGCTGCGCCGTTTTCTGGATCTTTTCCACTAAAGGACAACGAACTTTATCTGGTTCAACGGGTGTATTCCCCTGATTTTCAGATGGCCTTTGTTGTTTCGATTCATTCTTATTTTCTTTGATATTATTAACATCATTATGAAAAGCAGCTGTTGTAGTAATGATGAGTCTACGACCATTCCAAACTGCTTCAGGAGATAAAAGCATCTTCTTTTGTGTGTTATTAGAGTTATCTTCATCTGCTGTAACAGGAGTCAATTTACGATTATTTTGGGTGAAATTGATGCTTGAAACAGGTGATATGACGGGATTAGTTTGAATAATTGAATGATCAACTTCAACAGATGCAGCCTCTTTTGGTTGCTTACTCTCATTAGGAATAAATTTCTTTCCTGGCATCACAGTCGATTTAATTTCTTTATCGTCTATTTTTACTGTGTTGATCTTATGACTTTGTTGTCGAATTACTCCCCATATAACACAGCAAATAAAAAGGGCTATTATAAGTTTCTTTATCACTTTTGTGCTCATCTATTTCGCTGTAAATTTTAAAAAATGCATAATTTTCTGCTCTGTTAATCAATAAAAGTTTCAGCAGAAACATGAAACCTTTTAGATAGCTTTTTAATTTGTTTCAAATTCAGATCTCGCTTTCCATTCAAAATTTCAGAAACAACTCCTTGGCTGCCTACTTCTGGTAGATCAGCTTGAGTAAGCTCATGTTGTTCCATCAGAAATTTCAGCGCTTTTATTCCTGATACAGCTTTAATTTGGTAATTATGTTTTTCATCGTAGAGAGAAATCATATGACTAATCACATCAACCAAACCGATGAGCTCATGATTTTCGTCATCACCTACTATTTCTAATAAACGATCAAGCAGCGTGGATAATTTTTCGTAATCATTGTTATTCAATGGTTCTCGTATATCATTAGCGATACACTTCCAATGCTTGATTGTATTTTTCAAATCATTATTGATACGAATAGTTGCCATGTTAGTTTCTCCACTTACCTTTATCATATTCTGCATGCGTGAGTATGTGCAGAATATAAAGTTTCTTGCGATTGAAATGAATACTTGCGATTAATCGCAATTTATTACCACCGATATCAAAAACAAACAATTTACCAACCTTGTCAACACTACGAAACGTTCGCCTCAATGCTGCAAAATCAGCAAAATTATTTTTGTCGATAACGGTATACCATCCATCCAGAGCTGAAGCACAATTGAGATATTTCCGTTTCGCTTCAATAATTCGCTTCTTTGTTATGACATGCACTTCTGTGGCCTTATGATTGTTGATCTAAGTATATCTCATTTTGAGATAACTTGCATGATAGGCATCAGACAAAACGATTCTTATTAGACAAGGTGAAAGCTTGAGCGGCGATATGATAGGGTAATATATTGAATTATATAGCTATTTGATGGGCTGTGTTGGGATCGATACCTACGACCTATTGATTAAGAGTCCACGTTGGCACACATTAATGTTATTTAAAATCAATACGCTATAGTGCTTTAGCTGCTTCAAAACCAACCTTGTTAACACCTAGGCCTACCTTAATCTGGTACATGACAATTTTGGCGTATCGTATTACCTCGCTGAATGAACTCCTATTTGGCTGAAAAACTAACTGATGCGCCACCCGTCCCTCTTGAGTGACACACTCAAAATAGAATCCAATATTTCTCAATTTAAATCAGCATAAACAACAAGTTATATTTTTATATGATCTTATTTTAAACAAACATCTAAAGAAAAAACTGTATAAATACGCTATACTTTGATTACTAATTAGCCATTTTTAATGTTAAGCCATATTTTTTATTAAATACAAAAAACGGGGCATAAAAATGAAAATGCAAAAAATGCTAAACATCACCCCTGTACTAGTGATACTTATCTGTGGCATAAGCCCTGCATACGCGGCCAGTTGTGGAGGCGGCAGTGGCAAAATGAGTGGCTATGTTCCTCCTACCCCATCTGCCACTACAGCAATGGATCTCCTGTCTAACGTCAAACCTGTTACACCAGCAAGCACACCCATTTCAGCAACCACTCCACCGGCAAACCCAACACCAACGACCCCGCAAGTACCTGCTGCAAAAGTCGTATGGGTTAAAGGAACTCTAAAAGTTGTAGGCCCCGACAAACAAGTTCGAACCGTCCAGGCGGGCGCAACCCTGCTCCCCGGAGACACCATTGTTACTGACAAAAATAGTCAAGCTGAGGTCGTATTTTCAGACCACACGATGGTGACATTTAACAATAACACCGCGTTTAACATTACGAAGTATGAGTATCACCCTGAAGTTAAAACAGGCTCAGTGGGCAAATCGGTGATGAACTTACTAACAGGAAGCTTTAGATCGGTCACAGGAGCTATTGCAAAGAAACACCCTGCTGATTACCAGGTCAATACAGAAGTCGCCATCATGGGCGTCCGCGGAACGGATTACGGCGGTGCATTTCAAGCTTGTAAGGTCTACATGAAATACTACTCAGGCACACCCATACTCCATAATGACAAAGGTACTATCGTGTTAACTCAGGATTCACCTTTCGCATCTGTTATGTCGCCAGATGTAGCGCCTGTATCCGTTTCTGTGGAACCACCGGTTTTTCATAATGCGCTACCTATTGTTCCTGCAAACTTCGAATCGATCGTTTCTCCCAAATCGATAGTTCCTCCCAAAACGGTAACATCACCGGCA
>DATAXC010000311.1:0-6649 GCA_036266895.1 Gammaproteobacteria bacterium | reverse complement strand
CGTTTTGCCGCATGCGACCCATCAACAATTAGGCCACAATCCTTTGTGTGGTGACAAAGTGATGGTGTATGTGGTGGTGCGAGAAGAGATAATTGAAGAAATACGTTTTGCCGGCGATGGTTGCGCGATTTCTATCGCTTCCGCTTCTTTAATGACAGAAATGGTGAAAGGGAAAAAAATAACAGACGTAGAAAAATTGTTTGATGGATTTCATCATCTGGTGACAGAAGGTAAAGAGCCGCAGATAGATCTGGGAAAATTGACGATATTTAGCGGGGTTGCGGAATTCCCAATCCGTGTGAAGTGTGCGACGTTGGCCTGGCATACGTTAAAGTCAGCATATACGTGCCGGTCTTGATTTGCAGAGCCCTCTCCCGCCATCGGGCACTCCCGCAACAAGTGCGGGAGAGGGTGTAAAGCTAAATGGTGTAAGTAGATTTAATGTAAAGTAAGAGGTAAATTTTATGAACACAACAATCCAAATTACCGAAGCAGCAGCAACTTATATAAAAAAAATGGTCGAGAAAGAAGCCGGCATTGGCCTGCGTTTATCGATTAAAAAAACCGGTTGCTCTGGTTATAGTTATTCTCCAGCAGTGATTAAAGAAAGTTATGCGCAAGATAAAATTATTGAAAGCATTGCGCAGGTAAAAATTTTTATTGATAGCGCATGGCTAGATTTGTTTCAAGGTGTGATCGTTGATTATGTCGAAGAAGATAAATTAGGGTTGAAACAAAAAAAATTAGTATTTATTAATCCGAATGAAGCGAGTCGCTGTGGTTGCGGCGAAAGTTTTCATGTGGCGACAGAAAGTGACATTAAATAAAACAGGTGATTAAGCGTGCACGAAACAACCTTAACCGTACAAAGAGAAGTTGAAGCAGCATTGATTCCATCAGGTGTCAAAGTCACTTTGCAAGCGGGTACACAAGTAATGTTAACGCAGGCCTTAGGTAATTCCTATACGGTTTATGTCAGCGGTAATTTAGTACGCGTTGCTGGTCAAGATGGTGATGCATTAGGATTAGTGGTATTAACTTCGCCGGATATTAATGCTTTAGCTGGTTCTATTGAAGATAAAATGTGGACACAATTAAAAACCTGTTTTGATCCGGAAATCCCAGTGAATATTGTTGATTTAGGCTTGATTTATAGCTGTTCTCTGGTGCCATTAGATAAAGATGAGCAGCGAGCAGAAATAACCATGACCTTGACCGCGCCGGGGTGTGGCATGGGCCCAGTGTTGGTAAAAGAAATAGAAGAAAAGATTCAACAAATTAATGGGATTGCCGAAGTGAAAGTAGAGTTGGTTTTTGATCCACCTTGGGATAGAAATAAAATGAGTGATGAAGCTAAATTACAATTAGGTTTATTTTAAAGAGGACCGCAACGTGAATATTCAAGAAAAAATTAAGCAACAAGTGACTGAAAACACGATTATTCTTTACATGAAAGGCGATGCAATGATGCCACTCTGTGGATTTTCTGCCCGCGCAGTCAATATTTTAAAATCTTGTAACGCTCAATTCGCGACAGTAAATGTTTTGCAAGATGAAGAAATTCGACAAGGGATTAAAACTTATTCCAACTGGCCGACGATTCCACAATTATATATTAAGGGCGAATTTGTTGGCGGCAGTGATATTATTGCAGAAATGTACGAAGCAGGTGAGTTGCAGCAATTGATTCAAACGGCGAATGTACCGGTGTAGTGTTGTTGTAATAAGTAGCAAGAAATAAGTAGAAAAAAGTAGAAAGATAAATTGAATATAAAATAAAAATAATAAAAATGATGAGGATAGCCTCTCCCGTGCGGGGAGGCGTTGTTGAATAAATATAAATGCTAGCATTTTTGCCTCTCCCCTTGTGGGAGAGGCCGACGCGCAAAGCGCGGCGGGTGAGGGGTGATTTTATAGCAACGTTCCCACAAGGGGAGAGGCAATGCTAATTTTTGCTTCTCTATAAAAAAAACAATAATAACAATTAATAATCATAATTCATTATTTGCTCATTCATGCTCAAAACCAGAGGAAACACATTATGCGTGATACACTAACACTTTTTAATCCGTCACCAGAAGAGATACCAGATCAAAATGCTGTTGCTAATTGGCTGTTAGAGAATCAATATTCATCTTTATTTGAATTGGTAAATGGAAAAAATGTGCTGCAAGTCTGTCTTGATAATAAAAAAACAGCACTTCATCTGCGTATCGAAAATGAAATTTCCAAACAATTCGATGCATATAAACAAGCGCTAGGATTTTTGCTTGATTTAAATAGCGATTCTGAATTGGTAAAGCAGGCCAAAGCGCGTATAGAAGCTATTTTATCCGGTTGTATTAATTTAGAATCGAAAGGCGAATGGTTACCGGAAAATGTGATTTTATTTCATAATTATTACGCTGAAAAATGCCAAGCAGCTTTTAATCAAGCTAAAAAAATGTGGTCTGGAGCAGACCTGAATATACAAGATGATATAGCGTCATTTGAATATCTTCGGTTGTTGACACGGCAGCAAATACAAGCAGTAGAGACGTTAATGGCGTCGGTTCCGCAATTAACTCGTTGATTGGGGGGTGTGTTTTTATATGATTGTGGTAGTTCAAACCTGATCCCGCACAAATGTCCGCCAGAAAAAATTGAACGAAGCTGTTGTTCGATCGCGGACATTTGTGCGGGATCAGGTTTGTACTTAGCAATTGCGATGCCAAATACCAGGCCCCGCACACATACCCATGATAAAGCATCACTCCGTTCATGGTCCTTTGATGGGTATTTTGCGGGGTGACAATTGGCAAGGTAATTTTTATTATCTTACTGTCCTGTTAGATAAAATTCAAACTTCTACATATGAATAACGTCACTTCACCACCGCATGATTTAATTCATAATAAATCACTTCATTTTCAGTGATCACTGCATCTAATGGCACATCCCAACTATCAATTGGTACTTGTGTGGTTTGTTGCAACGCATAGCCCAACCCAAATAACGGTGGCGAGGCGACAATATTTTCTTTCGCAAAGGTTTTGTCATAATAACCGCCGCCGGTGCCTAAGCGATGACCATGATGGTCAAACGCTAACAAAGGCAAAATAACTAAATCTAATTTATCTGCAGCGATACTTTTTGAAATATTTTCAGGCTCAAGAATGCTATAACGATTTAAGCGCAGCGTATCACCTTCATTATATTGTACAAACATTAAAATTCGTGAGTCGGTTAACACCGGTAAATAACAGGTTTTATTAGCGTGCCAAATCGCTTCGATAATCGGTTGAGAAATAAATTCATCTTCATAGGCAAAATAACAGGCAATATGCTGACTGTCAGTAAAACTGGCTTGCTGTACTAAATGACCAGCTGCTTTTATCGCGGCTTGTTGGCGAAAAGCATGCGGTACAGCGTGCCGTTTTGCTGAATAATATTTTCTTAATTCAGGTTTATTCGGTAGTATAAAGTAGCTCTCCCTGGTTAACCGCAGCATCTAATTTGTCTTGCATCTGCATAATGTGCTGACACATCGTTTCAGTTAAGCTGTTTTTTTGCTGATCTATTTGCAAAAACTGGTGCGCTAAATTTAACGCGGTAATCACCGCAATCCGCTCAAAGTTAATTGCCTTGCCCGAGTCCTGTACCTCTTTCATTTTCTGATTCAGCAAACTGGCAGCCTGTTGTAACGAAGCTAATTCAATCGGTTGGCACTTAATCGGGTAATTTTTGCCCAATACTTCAATTGTCGTATGAATGGCTTGATTATTCATGGGTTTTTAACCTAGTAATAAGAGTTTGAATTTGCGTAATTGCCTGTTGCTGACGGTCTATTAGCCGCTCTTTTTCGCGGACGAGCAAAGCATGGCTTTGGTCTACATGCAGATGGGATAGCTTTAACTGATCGAATTCATCAACCAATCGCTTAATCCGTTGTTCGAGATGATCTATCACTTCTTCCATGATTCTCATGGCCTTACGTTGTTTAACTTTATATAATACAGGATCGAATATAAAAGTATATATGGCTGCTTCAATGAAAAATTTAACTGCGCTGGCTGAATGGCAAGCACTGGTAGACCACCATAGCGAAATTGCTGATCAGCAGATGCGGGATTGGTTTGTTGCCGAGCCGTTGCGTCACCAGCAATTTTCGCTAGAAACAGCCGGTATCCGGCTAGATTATTCGCGTAATCGCATCACGGCCCAAACGCAGATTTTATTGAGCAATCTGGCACAAGCAGTTCATTTGTCTGAGCAAATCGATGCGCAAATCAATGGCCAACCGATTAATGTCACAGAAAAGCGCGCGGTGTTACATACTGCCTTGAGAGATCAACTAAATAGCAAAAATAAAATAAATGGCGAAAATATATTCGAATTAGTGCAAACCAGTCAGCAAACCATGCGTGAATGGACAGCGCAAATTCACTCGCAACAATGGCGCGGTGTTACTGGCAAACCGATACAGCATATTATCAACATTGGTGTGGGCGGTTCTTATTTAGGCCCAATGATGACTGTGCATGCTTTAAAAGATTTTGCTGTTAGCGGGCTACAGTTCCATTTTCTCTCTACAGCTGATCCTGCACTCTGGCAAGATATTTTGCAAAAAATTGATCCGGAACAAACGCTATTTATTATTTCTTCTAAGTCATTTTCTACTTTGGAAACGATGACCAATGCGCATATGGTTTTGGATTGGATGAAGCAGCAGCTCGGCGAAGCAGTGATACAAACGCAGTTTGTGGCGATCACTGCAGTGAAGGAAAAGGCATTAGCGTTTGGCTTACCTGAAAATCGCATTTTACCCTTATGGGATTGGATCGGGGGTCGCTATTCCATCTGGTCAGCAATTGGTTGGCCGCTGATGCTAATGATAGGCGCTAAGCAATTTACTGAGTTTTTGACTGGAGCTTATGAAATGGACCGGCATTTTCAACAAGCGCCATTTCCGCAAAATATGCCGGTGATGATGGCGTTATTGAATATTTGGTATTCGAATTTTTTTCATACGCAGGCGCGGGTGATTGCGCCTTATGCATATCGCTTACGTCATTTAATTGCTTATTTACAACAGGCTGAAATGGAAAGTAATGGTAAAAATACCAGTTTAAATCATACCCCTATCACCTATAAGACTGGTTCGGTGGTTTTTGGCGGTGAAGGCTGTCATGCACAACATGCTTATCACCAATTATTGCATCAAGGCCAACATTTAATTCCGGTGGATTTTATTGTTGTGAATAATACATTGCCGATCTTGTTAGCCAGCGGCTTAAGTCAAGCACAAGCCCTTATGCATGGCAAAACTTATGATGAGGCATATCAAGCGCTACTGGCGGCTGATGTACCGATAGCAGAGGCGCAGCAATTAGCATGTCATCAAGTGCATCCTGGTAATCGTCCTAGTAATATTTTATGTTTAAATGCTTTGACGCCTGCTACGCTGGGTGCGTTACTCGCTTTATATGAACATAAAATTTTTGTTGAAGGGGTGATTTGGCAGATTAATTCTTTTGACCAATGGGGTGTTGAATTAGGCAAGCAATTGTTGCCTGGTATTTTGCGGCAATTAACAGGAACCGTATGAAGCATAGACTATTTTTTCTGCTGTTGAACGTGTTCTGTTTGTCTGCTTGCGGGCAAACTGGCAATCTTTATTTGCCAGAAAAACCACCGACTACGACTACCGTACCAGCGAATCCGTTGCCTCCTTTTGAGCCAGCTGAGGTGCCACCATCATGAAGCAAACAAAAATAATACCATTTACGAAAATGCACGGCTTGGGTAATGATTTTATGATTGTCTTGGCGAGTGACTTGCCTTGTTCGCCACAGCAGTTACCGATTCAACAATGGGCAAATCGCCATCTTGGGATTGGTTTCGATCAATTGTTATTGGTGCAACCGTTAGATGAAGCTGGATTTTATTGCCAAATTTTTAATGCCGATGGCAGTGAAGCAGAACAATGCGGCAATGGCTTGCGTTGTGTTGCACAATATGTGTATGACCGCGGATTAATTAAACAGCGGTCTTTTCCTCTGGCAACACGTGCCGGGGTGTTTCCGGTGACGATTCAAGAAAATAATCGTATTAGTGTTGCATTAGGTGTACCGCAATTACAAGAACAGCGGGTAGCCATCAGAGAAATCACGTTGAGCGTTTTGCGATTAGGTAATCCGCATGCGATTGTTAATATTACTGATTTACCCAATGCGGTACATTTATCGGCTATTTTAGTGGATGTGCTTGGCCAACATATTGCTGCGCATGATCATTTTCCGGAAGGAGTGAATGTTGGGTTTGTACACGTGATAGATCGTACGCATATTCAATTGCGTACCTATGAACGGGGTAGTGGTGAAACCAATGCCTGTGGCAGCAATGCCTGTGCTGCGGTTGCAGTAGGGATCAGTAACGGTTGGCTAGATACTTGTGTGACGGTTGAATTGCGTTACGGTGAATTAACCATAGAGTGGCCAAGCGTGAATCATGCGATTGTAATGACCGGGCCGGCGACACAGGTGTTTAGGGGTGAGGTTGTGTTATAGAAGTAAATGCCGATCGTTTACGGGTTGGTAAAAAATACCCTCTCCCGCCCTTCGGGCACTCCCGCAACAAGTGCGGGACGGCGCCTTCCCGTAAACGGGGG
>DATAXC010000252.1:0-6888 GCA_036266895.1 Gammaproteobacteria bacterium | reverse complement strand
CTAAACATACAGTCTACCCTGGGGGTGAGGGTGGACGTGAGTACGAAGGCGAGTCTGGATTAGGTAGGCGGCTCGGAGAGGTATTTCGGGAAAGTACAGGTGGCGAACTTTCTCCTCGTTTTCGAGATGGTGGCTCTAACCCTATTGGCTCTACAGGTTGACCAGGAGCAGGAAACATGAATGAACTTATTCTACGCCGTGCAGGATGTGTTGGTGAGTCAAATGGTTTAATATCTTTTTGTTCTTTCTCTAATATAGACAATTCAGTCGATGGTTGAGTTAATAAGTCCTTATTTTTTTGATAGCCCTTTAAATTTTCTGTTAAAGGGCTACTTTCAACTGGCAGGAATTTTTTTATCAGTATACCAGTGGTAGTAATAGGATTAGCAGTTTCAATCGGTGAATTATCCATGCGCGATACTGTTGGTGATATGTGTAAGGGAGGTGAAGGCAATTCTGGCGACGATCCGCCTGGAGAGGTATCTGTCGATTTTGCAGGAGAAGGTAATTTTTCTTCTACTTGTTGTCGTATTTGTTGTTCAATTTCCACTTTAAGCTCTTCTTTGATCTCCTTTTTCAATTGATCTCTAGTAGGTTCATTTTGCTTTAACATTAGAAAATGATGGGCTAGTGTTTCCATATAGAGGTTGTGTTGTTCCCGCACCAATTCTCGTAGAAGAGTTTGCACATCAACTTCCAATTTATTTACTGTTTTATTTTCTTGTTGAGGTTGTGCAATCGTGGGTAGGGGTAGAGTTGCTGATTGCTGCTGTTGATCTTCTTCTAGTAGTGATTGTACTGCAAATTGAATATGCGCCATACCACATTTTATACATCCCAATTTTTCAAGATTGGGATGTATTAGATTTGTAATAGTTTTTAGCATTTTAAATTTATAGAACTCAAGTGTTAGATCGTATTCTTCACCCTGCAATGGACAAGAGGCTGCATAATCAACTGCTTCATCTCTAATATGCTGCTCTATTTCTGCTGAAGTAGGTGTCTGATTAACACAAGATATAATTTTTTCACCTTCTTGATTTGTTTGATTATTTGCTTCAGAAGAAGGTGCTTTCTGCTTTTTTTCCATGCGTGTTTTATATTCTATTTCATCTGCTTTAATAAGCTCAGCAGTTTCTTCAGGATTTTCAGCAAGCAAAGCCTGAACTTTTCCTTTTAATAATTTCCATTTTTCACGATTTTGCCATTCCTCAGCCAATATGAATTTATCTGATTGTTCAATTTTATTAAAAAATTCAACTAATGAAGAATTATTTTTTTTCCATGTTTTATATTGTTCATCTGTTTCTGGATATAAAACTACCTCAAAATCATGATTATTTAATCTCGCCCATACAACAACTGTCATTAATTCACGACAAGAAAGATGCCGGGAGAACAAACAAACTGGAAGAGTAACTTTAATCTTTGGATCTTTGTTACCATTTGCTTTTTTGAAATTTATAATTGCATTATTAATACTTTTAAGCGTTCTTGGTTTTAGTTGATACTCTTCAGGCAATAATAATAACAATTGCTCATTTGTAAAAAATATTGGTTTCCCTACCTCTAAGTTAGCCGTTAAAAGTAATTTATTTTTTTCCTCTAATTTACTTATACGTAGATTTGTTGCTTCGGCTAAGCTTTTATCTTTTTGTAAAGCCTTTCCAGTAACTTTTTTATATTCCATCAATTCATTGAATGCGATTTGTGTTTTTTTCCTTTCTTCGCGTAAAAATTGCATCGACTCTTCTGTTAATATCGAACCCGGTTCTGACAAATAAATTGACAATAGTCTTTTTTTGTACTTCTTTGACGTTACCGGTAAAAATTGTGTTTGTGGCTTCTCTGTTCGTTGCATGTTTTGAATTCCCCCTTGAACCAATTAAAAACTTAAGACATAAGTCAAAACTTTAGATACGCGATTCTTTAAAAACTAAATAAAACTATAAAATACATATTTTTTCACATTGGACTTGTTATATGCTGTGCTTTATTTTACATTATGTCATTATACTGTTTACTTTAAGAGCAAATATATCGCTTTTTTCTTACGTAGTGTAAGCCAAATCTTATGAAATGTCAGGCTTTTTTTCCTTAAAATAATTTTTTACCTTTATCCTTATAAAACTTAAGGTAAGCCATATAATTAAACAGGTATAATATTATTAAGGTTAATATGATATATTTACCTAAATCTTTTATAATTTAAGAAGCTACTACTAAAATCTAATAAACTTAAGTCTAATAAGCAGGAACTCCTACTGTGACGAAAAATTTGGGCAAGCGTAATCAATCTAAGCACCCGCTGTCAAGATTAACTACGCAACAAGATGAAGAAATAGAGAAATTAGAGGCCGAAATTCGATTTTTACGTCGAATTATTGCACTTATGCCTGGGCATGTCTTTTGGAAGAATACCAAACATATCTATATGGGAGGAAATTTAAACTGGGCAAAATTCCTAAAACTGGCAAAGACTGAAGACATTATGGGGAAACGTAATAGCGATTTTTTTACGTCTGATATTGTCGAAAATATTGAAACAAATGATAGTGACGTTTTTCAGGGTACCAGGAAAGAAATCGAAGAACCAGCTGTTGATGCAACAGGTAAACCAGCTATTTATCTTACACAGAAAGTCCCTTTAGTTAACGATCAAAAGAAAGTAGTCGGTCTACTTGGTATTTCATTCAATATAACGGAAAGAAAAAAACTAGAAGAAAACCTCAAAATTGCCAAGGAGCAAGCCGAAGCTTCAGAACGAGCTAAATCACAGTTTTTAGCTATTATAAACCATGAATTACGTACTCCAATCAGCGGTATGATTGGGCTATTAGAGATGCTAAAAGTAGAAAATTTACCCCTCAGTGAAAAAGAAAGAATCATCGGTTTATTAGAGAATTCCAGTCAGCATTTACTAGGTTTAGTTAATAATGTGTTAGATTTTAGCCGTTTAGAAGTGGGCAAATATCAATTACGTAAAACACCGGTTAATATTACTGCGCTTATCCAGGAAATTTATGCTTTAACTACTTCGCTAGCAGAGAAAAAAGGCTTAGCATTGATCTTAGATTTACAACCCAATCTATCTCCGACTATCTTAACGGACGTAAGCGTTTTACGACATATTTTAACCAATTTAATTGGCAATGCGATCAAATTCACAGAAATGGGCCATGTTAAGATTCACATTAAGAATCTTAAAACTACTGCAACACACACGCGTATCAAAATAGCCATTAGTGATACAGGGTATGGTATTGCTAAAGATAAAATAAAAGAAATTTTTAAGCCTTTTCAACAGTTAGATAACCCTTATGTCCGCCAAACTAGCCGCAGTGGTACAGGGTTAGGCTTGTCTATTGTAGAAAAGTTAGTTAAAACCATCGGTATGAAAATTAAAGTAACCAGTCAAGTGGGCAAAGGATCGACTTTTGCGCTAACAGGTGATTTCTCGATAGGTGAAGATAAAACCGTGACATATGCTGATAATACAGATCGCAAGAAAAAAGGCAGTGTACAATTGAGAGATTTCACCACTGCTACGGTTAAACCAAAAATACTCTTAGTAGAAGATGACCCAGTGATCGCTATGATACATCAAAATTTTTTGACGCTATTGGGCTGTAATATTGATACTGCTGTTAACGCGCAAGAAGCCTTAAAAAAATTTGACGCTCATGATATGATCTTCATGGATTTAAGCTTGCCGGATTTGAGTGGTTTTGATGTCATCAAAGCAATTCGTACTTGTCGTGATGAAGCGAGTAGTGAAGTGCCGATTATTGCCTTAACCGCTTACAAGGAAGAACAAGAAAAAGAAATAGCTTATACAATGGGAGCCAGTGCATTTATTACTAAGCCTGTTTCAAAAGAGCAATTGCAAAAATTATTGTCTAGGTATATAAAGCATAATTCTTAAAAGTAACAAGAACTTGTTCTTCGTAAAGATGGAGAAGAAGAAAATTCCTCTTCTAACTCTAATCTTGCGCGCGGTGTTAAGCTAATTTTCATTTTGTTTTTTGGCACCATTGTTAATCCTTCTAAACGAAATGCGCTATGATCACCTTCTATTTTCACTTCAAATTTAGCAAACAATTTTGCAAGAAACACTGTTAATACTAATGTCGCATACTTATTACCAACGCATTGGTTCCCGCCTAAACCAAAAGGAATATAGGCGCCTTTAGGAATTTTAGGCTCATTTTCTTCAGAAAAACGTTCAGGAATAAATTCTTCTGCAGATGTTCCCCAAGTGGAAGTAAGTCGATGCGTAAAACGAGGTGAAAGCAAAATATTATCACCAGGAGAAAATTTAACACCAGCCATTTCAAAAGGCTTCTGTACTTCGCGTGCCGAAATAATTGGATTAGGCGGATTTAATCGAAACGCTTCTTTAATAACTTTTTTTAAGTATTTCAAATTATTAAACGTTTCTTCATTAAACTTACCATTTGGACAATGTTCTTGTAATTCAGCAAATAATGTTTTTTCCACTTCAGGGTGTGCGCATATTAATTGCAAAACAATTGGGAAACTATCTCCTAACGAGGCGACAATCCCTCCACCTAGAAAAAAAATAGTATCAGGGAATAAATCTTCCGCAGTAATTTCTTTATCGCTATACATATTCCGCACTATTGTCCATATTGAATGGAGCAAATTATCACTTGCCTCTATCTTTTTTTTATGCGGCGTAAACAGAAGTGTTTGCATTGTCATTTCCGCTTGCTGTTTATATAATGTTAACTGCGTACCACTCGAAGGTTGTGTCAATCCAAGCACCTGAAGCATATCTTCTGGCTTTTTACCTACAAAAAGAGCTGACAAATACTCTAATAATGCATCGCTGTCAATTTGATCAAATTGATCAACACCCATAAATAATCGTGCCGCTATTTCCAGTGCGAATTTTCTAAAGTAATGGGTTGCATCCTCTATAACGAACTCTGTCAGATGTTCATATGAAAAAATGCGTTCATTACAAATGCCAATAACTTGTCGTTCTACTTTTTTAAGCGCTTCGGGTTCACCAATTTCTTTTTTAAAAGCTCTTCTGATTGCTAAATTATGTAAGCGACCAGGAAGATTAAGAGCAGAGTGACCGGGAAACGCACCCCAATTTGGCACTTCATGCCACATATGTTTATCATAAAAACTTAATTTATATTGATTAACCAAATCAGGACGGAAAATTACAAAAATTAACTTACCTTCTACCCAGAAGGAACATACACCCGCATCACCTGCTAATTTGCAAGCTTCATTTAAATTACGAAGAACATCACTTTCATTTTGCAAATAAGGTAATCTTCCTGACAGGACACTACCGCGCAAATGTGGCACTGAGGACACAGGAGGTTTGCCAGTTAAGTAAGCTAGTTTATGCTCAGTACGCCAGAAAGGAGATCTAAGATATTTAGTAAATTGAAAAGACTCTTTCTGTTTTGATTCATTTTTATCCGCATGCGCAAGCATAAGTACATCTCAAGTTTAAACGTTTCAAGTCAGAATATACTTATCATTTACACTTGTCTAGGTGGTGATTAAAGAAAACCTGAAGAAAATAACACAGCTCAATTATTAAGCACTGCAACTTCTTGTTTGTAATGAAACAAGTAGCAAAGTGCCCATTATTGCACTGACGGCTTTCATGCTTACCATCAATATCCTCTTTACATGCCATATTGGTTTCCATTATAAAATTCGGTTGGGCACTCACAAGGGGTGCCTTACAATTTTCTCATTCTAGTCGGATAAACATAAACGGTTTTTTAACGCGATGGGCTGGAATAACTGGGATAGTAGGATTTAGACGCAGCGCTTCAACTTCAGGATGGGCGCAGATTAATTGCAAATTAACTGGAAAGCTATCCCCGATAGAGAGCGCATTTAATAAAAATAATGACATGAGATGGATACTCTATAATTTAGTTTTAAAATTATTAAATGGGGTAATTTGTTTTATTATTTGAACATATAGTACAATAACTTTATTACCAAGTGGTGCTGGAGTATGGTGGGTGATACAATCGTGGGGATAGAGAAGGCAGCAAGAGGAAAAGCAACCCTCTCCCGCCCTGCGGGCACCCTCCCCCGTAAACGGGGGAGGGGAAGGAACCCATAGACTTTAGAAAAACTTGAAGTATAAATACACATCTTTATGTCAAAACTAAATCAAAGTAAAATTTTATTTGCTGCGGGTGCGGGTACTATTCTCGAATGGTATGACTTCGCCCTATTCGCTTATTTAACGCCATTGCTAGCCGCCCTCTTCTTTCCAAGCGATCATCCTTACACAGCAATGATGCTAACCTACGCTATTTTTGCGGTTGGTTATTTTGTACGGCCATTAGGCGCGGTTTTGTTTGGCCATTTGGGTGATCGTATCGGCCGTAAAAAAACCTTGATGTGGTCTATTTTACTGATGTCGATCCCGACTTGTTTAATGGGCTTATTACCGACTTATCAAAGCATTGGTATTGCTGCACCAATTTTATTAGTGATATTACGTATTTGCCAGGGCTTATCTGCTGGTGGTGAATCGACTGGTGCGATTTTATTTGCTTTGGAATCAGCACCGACAGCGCGTTATCGTGGTTTGCTTGGTGGCTTGTTATGGGCGGTAGTCGGTGCCGGCATGTTATGCGGTTCTTTTGCTGCGACATTAGTCGCGCAAAGTGAAGCAGATTGGGCCTGGCGCGTACCTTTTTTAGCAGGTATCTTAACCGGTTTGATTGGCTATTTTGTGCGTGCACGCACAGTCGAATCGTTAGATTTTTTACGCGCAATCCGAGAAAAAACATTAGCGAAATTTCCTTTATGGCAAGGGATTGTGCAATATAAAAAAGCTATGTTAGCGATGATCGCTTTTTATTGTTTAAG
>DATAXC010000251.1:0-3271 GCA_036266895.1 Gammaproteobacteria bacterium | reverse complement strand
CTGACATTGATTTGTTTTTTGCCATTTCATAGTAGATTCTTGATTAATTTTCTGAGCAAAGTCTTGTATATCTTTAGCTGATATGGGCGCCTCTTTTACTAAAATAGAGTCTGCTATAGCTTGCATTTTTCTGAATGGCTGGGCAGGGTTTGTCTCTTTAAAAGAGATATCTTCCAACTGTGGCTTAATCATTTTTTGTTGCAGTTTATTCTTATTTTCCACCCCATAAGCATTCATTACCGGATACTCACCGATAACCTCAAGGCTACTCATTTTCACACCACTATTTTTTTCCACGGCTCTAAGAAGCGCCTCCGCATTATCGGTATAAAGACGAAACTCATTGACTGCCCGGGTAAGCGCCACCATAAAGGTAGGCTGAGAAGTAAGGTTTTTTCGATAACTTTCTAAATGGGCCAATATAATGCTTTTGGTATCACCTTGTACTGCATATACCGTAGCGGCGTACCCATTATCCCAATGTTGGTATTTGGGATTACTCGGATCAAAAGTAAAAGATTTTTGATTTGCTAGGGTAACAGTAATGTTGTCTTTTTCAGCCACAGTGACCATAGCTGCATCTGTGCTAAATAATTCATTTTGTTTATCGGTACGAGACCAGCGAATCTTATCGCCAGCTTGCAATTCCCTTGCTTCTGATTTAAAAACTTCAATATGACTCAACCTACTTTTACTGAAAGCAGGAATTTCCCAAGTTAACTGTTGACCAGCGGCATTTTTGAGGATAAGTAAATGACTCTCCTGTTCTTTGCCAACAATAGTTAAGTATTCCCCTGCTTTAATGCCAACCGCTTCGCTTTTACCAAAACGCAATACATCGCCAATCACAAAATTAGTTACGCGAGAACGCTCAACATTGGTAAAACTTTTCGCAGCTAATATATTAAAGAATTGATCTTTGCCCTCTTTTAAAACACCCGACTCTTTCAACTTAGTGCGTAAGCATTCATTAACCAGCACTCTGTCATCGTGTCCTGGGGTAATAATCTGAATATTGTCCCATTCCTTTTTTGGGAACGAAAGAAAATCAACCACCAATCTATCAATGCGCTTTTTTCGTATTTCGGCGTTAATGCGTTCGTGGTTTTTGCTTTCCGTCAAGTCTTTGCTTAAAGGGAGGGTTTTTTCGTTAATTTCGATAATAGAATCTTTCAGGACAGCAAAAGCTTTCTTAAAATCATATTTGATTGTGTTATCGACAGCCTCAACCAAAATAGGGGTTTTTTGCCGTTGAATAGCAGTTAATCTTTTCGTGTCAACCTGCGTCTGTATCAAACTATGGACTTTACCAGACTCAACGGATGGTAGCTGCCGCTCATCACCAACAGGTATAAGACGACAATCTAGCTCATGAGAAATTTTTAATATCTCTAATGCTCTTCTATTGGAAACCATAGAAGTCTCATCAACTACTAGCACCAAATTTTGCTGTCTAGGCAATACACCAGTTTCTCTTGCTCGTTGCACTTGTAGAATGAAGCTATCTACTGTTTGAGCAGGTATCCCCCGTTTTTTCAATTCTCTCACTGCTTTATTGGTCGGTGCTAATCCTAACAACTCATATTGTTCTGTTTTAAACATATCTTTTGCAGCCAGTACCTCTTGCAGAGTTGCTAACATAGTCGTTTTACCCGTACCAGGATAGCCTTGAATAGCCATGATACGATCTTTACTTTGTACAATTGCCTTTATAGCCGTAATTTGTTCAAATTTTAGCTTATTTGGATCACAGAATTTTTGAATTAATTCGTCATTAGCAATAGGCACTAGCTTTCCTTTATCTTGATTACAAAGCGCTATTATTTCCCGTTCCACCTTCACTGCATCTATGGTTGTCCAAAGCGTCCCATCATTTTTATCACCTCTGCGTAAAATATTCGCTTTTTCCATAGCCATAGTTGCTTTAGTCAACATTTTTTCTGTGACATCACCAAGAGAATGGCACATAGCGGTCTCTAATAGCTGCTTATGAGTAAATCCTGCTTCGCGCTCAGTTAAGTGATGCATTGCATATTCTATTGCTGTTACTACTTGACGGGTAATATCAAAACGACTTTTACCTTCTTTTTGTTTTGCTATTTGCTTCTCAAGAATATCAAATATGTTATGTATATTTTTCTTAGTTTCTTGCGATTGCGCATAAATATCATGGGCAGCTAACCTATCTCCGGTTTTTTTCTCAAGCTGGGTGATTAATCCTTGCTGATTGTCTGTATAAATCCAAGCTATTTTAGGCTGAGAAATAATTTGATAAAATTTCCTCTGGTTAGTATGAAATGATTTAATAGGCATATCAGTAATAAGACAGGTAGGTTTTTCATGTGCAATGGCATGCGCAGTAGCAGCGTAGCCATAATCTATATGACGATAAAAAGGTTTGGTTAAATCAAGAACTACCGTTTTACCATGACTATTTTTAAATTTAATCTTTTTCTGGTCAATATGGTCAACAATAAAACGCTCTCCTTTAGTGATTCCTTTTGATTTAATGGAGCGGTTGAAAATAATACTTTCGCCAGTGCAAAATTCTCGTGATTTCTCACTAAATAACTCAATTTTCCCTGGTAATTTACCTGCTATTTGATCAGGACGCCAGATTACTTGTTTACCATTTTCTTTTTTCAATAGAACACGATTTGATGCTTTACTATGACGAACAACCTGCAAATACTCCCCACGTTCTATTTCAATCGAAACATAAGCCGCATTGAACCTAACTTTTTGATTGGTTTTATACGAGGTCGCTAGACAAGATTTCTCTTCCGTCAAAAAAATAGGGGTAAGTATCTTTAATGAAACGGGTTTATTTAATATTTTATTTTCTACTAACTTGGCATGCGAATCAATATTGAGTTGTTCAGCCGATTGTTTATTGTCAGCAACTATCCATGTTTGTTTTCTATTTTTTTCAGGAAGGCGCCCATAGTGGTTTACCATCGCTTGATGTCGATTATCTTTATCAGCCACTTCTATTATATTGTTTACTGATTTATTAATAATGCCTATAAATTTAGTTTCAAACGATGTTTTATTTATCTCACTTTTTTCTATTATTGAGATAGGCTTAATTCCATGCATCATAAGTTGTTCGAGCGATACACCTCTTTGTTGAGGCAGCAAAGTATCTTTGTTTCCTAGCAAAATGAGTTTGGTTTGATTGATATGGTTCCATTCCGCTAACTTCATTTTTTGATGCGTAGACAATAAATGAGCACAGTCCACTATCAACACATCTGGTCTTTTATTTACA
>DATAXC010000225.1:0-6068 GCA_036266895.1 Gammaproteobacteria bacterium | reverse complement strand
TACCCCCCCCCATACTTCCAGTAAGGAAAATTACTGGAAGTATGGGGGGTGTTGAATACTCGTAAACTCTGCTGCGGGTGAGGGGTGTATTTCCAACTACCATGGCCTAATCGTGAACGGGCACGCACGCGCTGAGGTATCCCCACAAATTTAGTATGTGTTGAAGGTTAGAAAAGCAAAAACATTGCATCTTCTTCTCTGCTCCATCAATGTCATTGTAACCGTTCAGGGTCTATCGTAGCCTGGGTGGAGCGATTAGGCCATGGTAGTTTGTCGTGTACAGAGATATTTTCTATAGAAACACCCCTCACCCGCAGCAGAGTTTACCCCGCACTTGTTGCGGGGTAGCGGCCTCTCCCACAAGGGAAGAGGCAAAAAACGCTAGCGTATTTATTTATTCAACAACGCCCTTTGTGGGAGAGGCAAAAACTTTTGCATTTATTTATTCAACAACGCCGGTCAAAGGAAAGGGTGTTTTTTGCCAGGCCATCAACAGTTATAATAATTACCATGATAACACTGAACTAACATACTGTACTCCGGGAGCCTGTATATCCATTTCTATATCACCAATAATTTGTTTTACACCCGCCAACGTGGGATATCTGCCTGGATAATATGGATTATATTGATTAATCATCGCATAAATCTCCCTCTTTTCTGATGAAAAAATAAATTTCCTTTCCGCTTCAATAGCAATATTTCTAATAATTTCTAGACAAGATTGCCAGTTCCTAGCGGTGGTAATCCATCCTTTTTTTAATTCGTCTCCTGATTGATAACGATCAAACGTAAATAACTCTTCAGAACTATTTATTTTATAAAAAATATCTTTTATTTTTTTAAAGCTCGCTGGTTTTGTTTTGTCAAACAAACGTACGCTGCCTGTATTTGAATGCGGTAGTGCTATTTTTCTAAGTAAAACCATCACTGTTAATTTTGAAATTTCTTCTAGCTTTTCATAATCATCTATTGATAGTTCAGCATCACGCAACTGTGTTATTAATGTTGGTATGCGTTCCGCTGTATATAACCCGCGTTTTATTTCTTCTGCTAACGTATTGTCAAACGTTACTACAACGGGATGCAGTACTTTAGCGATAAATCGATAGACTATTTGTGCCATTAAATTTTTACTTTCACTTATCTTTTTCATATCTAATTGTGTAATTTCAAATAGACAATTTTTCCATGTTGTATACTCATTAATGTTTATTTGTTTCTGTTCGCGATCGATATATTCTTGTATAACTGTTAAAAGTTCTTTGAAGCCATTTGGCACACGGCTTGTAATCGTTGGAGAAAATTCTGGTACGTAATTTTGCACCTCTTCACTACGATCTGCATAAAGTTCCGCAGGTGGTTTTAAAAAATTAAATAATTTAATTTCATTACCGCCTCTGGTTACTAATGGCGGATCATTTCTACGTCTATTTTGGATTATATTTACAATAAAATTTTGTATCAATTTTACATATAAACGGGGCACTAAATTTAAAGCGGCTGTTGATAAATTCCCTTCATTAACTAATTTTTTTAATTTGTTAATTACGTCTAATCGATATTCACCCAAAGTAATTTTACTATCTATTTGAGTAAATTCTTTTAATGCAGCCTCCTCCGGCGTAAGCATAGCTTGTGGATTATTATTAGCTTGAAAAGCGGATAGTCTATCTGATAAATACCATAGCAGCTCTGTCAATGCAAAATTTACAGGGTAATTTTCCAGATAAAACGTTTTATCATTCAATAAAGCTGGATTATACACCAATCTTATATCCCGCATTATTGCTACCTCACTCACTAACCTAGCATCATTCAATAAAATATGCGCCTTATTTAATTGAACATACCAGTCCCGCAATTCATTTGTAATGAATGAACTATGGGACTGAAGGGCTTGTGATGCTTGACCTTGTTGTGCAATTTCACTTACTAAAAATGAATCGCCGGATTGAAGATCTTGTGATGTTTGGTATTGCTGTGTCATTTCACTTACTAGAAGTGTAAATCTTTCCTTCGCATTTATAAATCTTTCCAAGCCTATTTTATTACGGGCATCAACAAGCGCATGATAAGCTGCAATAATTTTTTCTTCTATTGATTCTTCTATTATTACTTCATTTGTTCGCATTAATTCGTTTTTTTGGTTAATTTCTACTATCTTTTTTGAAAAAAAGGTTTCAATATTTTTTGAAACTTTGCTTTTATTTTCATTAAAAACTTTCTTTCTATTTTTGTTTTTCCCTACATAAAATGTTTCTAAAAATTTTAATTTTTTATCTACCAGATCTTTAATGGGCTTGTTTTTTCTTACCGATTCAAATTGCGCAAGATGCGTTTGCATCACAATATCTACACGTTTTGTACAATACATTATTTTTTTTAATTGTGCATAAGATAATCCTGATATTAAACATTGTACGGACTCATTATGCATTAACGTTTTTTTTATTTTTCTTTCTAAATCTAACGCTATAATCAATTCATCTATTTCTTTACGAAACACTAATGAAAGTAAACAAGTTGAATTTTCTGTTTTGTAAAAGAATAGTTTATCGCGGGTGGTTAAAATAAAGGCGGCGTCTGATACTATCACATCCCGCAGTTGCGGCAAAATCTCGGTTTCTGTCACTGGCAAAGCGGTAAAAATGAAATCACAAGTTTTCGGCAACGCTTGATATCTTTGCTGCGCTAATTCTGCATCATCTGGTGCAAATTCATCTGTCACTAATTGCGCTAATATCTCTTCTAATGTTAATTCTCTAGTGTTTGCCATATCTCAACCTATTTTATGCATGCTTATATGTTGTACAGCTTTATTTCAATAATAGTATTTACAGATAAAAATAATATGCAATTGAAAGTATAGGGTATGCTGATTTGAGAAACAATAAAATTATTTAAAATAATCAAGCACTTCAATCTAACATCGGTTTACTTTTAACAAGGAATGGCGGCCGAGCAAACCAAATTAATATGAGTAAAGCAAAAAATAAATAGCCAGAAATTAAAAAAATATCTGCTGTTGCCAACATATAAGCTTGTTCAGTCACCCAATTGACAATTGTTTGATAACTCGCAGCGGGTGTGAGTCCGCTCTCTTGTAATTGCTGCAAACTATGTTGTAATTGTGGGTTAGTAGGTGTTAAATTTTCCACCAATTTACTTTGATGAATGGATTCACGGTGCGCCCACCAAGTAACACTAATCGATGTACCAAAACTACCTGCTAAAATCCGTAAAAAATTGGATAAGCCTGCGGCACTGGCAATTTGTTGAGCAGGGAGACCGGATAACAAAATAGAAATCGTCGGAATAAAAAAACAGGGTGCGCCGATGCCTTGAATAAGCCGTGAGAATGCTATTTCACCAGCGGTGATTTGGGTATTAAAACCAGCAATCCAAAATGAACAATAACCAAAAATTAAAAATCCGATACTGACCAATAATCGCAAATCTATCTTGTCCATCACGCGGCCCAAAAATGGAGAAATAATTATCGGTATTATGCCTAAAGGTGCGGTGACCAACCCTGCCCAAGTGGCGGTGTAATGCATTTCGGTTTGCAGCCATAGTGGTAATATAATGACACTGCCAAAATACGTCATATAACCTAAGCTAATCGCAATCGTACCGACTGTAAAATTACGTCGCTTAAATAAATGCAAATCGACAATCGGGTGTTTTTCAGTTAATTCCCAAACAATAAAATAGCTCAAACTAATCGTGGCAATCACCGCTAAAATATTGATCATCGGTGAATTAAACCAATCTAAATCTTTACCTTGGTCTAATAATACTTGCAAACAGCCCACGCCAATCGCCAATAAAATTAAACCGATATAATCAATGGGTAATTTGCTAATTTCCGTTTCTCTGTCACGTAAAATTTTCCAGGTGAAATACACGGCAAACATACCGACCGGCACATTAATATAAAAAATCCATGGCCAGCTATAATTGTCGGTAATATAACCGCCAAGAATCGGTCCCAACACCGGTCCGGCCACCGCGACCATCGCCCATAATGCAGTGGCTAAACCTTTTTTATCTTCTGGATAATTAGCCAATAATAAACTTTGTGATAATGGAATCATCGGGCCTGCAAATAAACCTTGCACAACACGACAACAAATAAGGATGGGTAGGCTTTCCGATAAACCACATAACACGGAAGCGACAGTAAACCCTGCGGTGGAAAAAACAAATAATCGTACTTCACCAAAACGTCGTGCTAACCAGCCGGTTAAGGGTAAAATAATTGCCATGGTGACGGTGAAAGAAGTGATAATCCAAGTGCCCTGATCAGCACTCACTGCCATATTGCCGGCAATAGTTGGAATCGCGACATTGGCAATTGATATATCTAAAATATTCATAAAAATGCCGAGCGACACTGATAAAGTAAGTAATACCAGTTGAAACCCTCGAATACTAGGCATATTATTCACTCACTAAATTGGGTGCGTTTGCTCGCAGAATCAGATCGATTAATTGGTTGGCATGTTGTAAATCAACACTATAATCTTTGGTTTGGTAAATAATATTTTGTTTGGGCGCTTGTGCCAATACAGCACCCTGACGCTGACGGGTATAAACCGTAGCGGTGACTGATAAACCAATGCGTAGCGGATATTTTTTTAATTGCGCGGCGTCTAAGCCAATTCTCACTGGTAAACGCTGCACAATTTTAATCCAATTACCAGTGGCATTTTGCGGCGGTAATAAATCAAATGCACTGCCGGTACCTGGACTTAAACCGATGACTTTACCATGATAAACCAAGCCGCTACCGTAAGCGTCAGCAATAATATCAACTGTTTGACCTATACGTATATGTTGCAATTGTGATTCTTTGAAATTCGCTTCGACCCAGACTTGATTCAATGGCACAATCACCATTAACACCATGTTGGGTGTCACATGTTCTCCGACTTGGATTGAACGTTTAGCTATGTAACCGGTTTCCGGTGCATAAATGGTCGTGCGTTGCCAAGTCAAATAAGCATCGCGTAACTTTGCAGCCGCTTCTTGAATTTTTGGATGATGATAAAGATCAATATGTCCAACCAATGCTTGATTAGCAGCTAATTGATTTTGTGCGGATAGCAAACTCGATTGTGCGGATTGAAAAGCAATTTTAGCATGTTGCAAATCTTCGATAGAAATGGTTCGATTGACTACTAATTGCTGTCGTCTTGTGAAATCGGCTTGAGTTTTATCTAAATTATCTTGTTGTGTTTGCACATTCGCTTGCCATTCTGCTACATCTTTATATAACGCAGCGACTTGTCTGGCAGTTAAAGCAAGTTGTGCTTCGGCATTTTTTAAGGCAATTTCTGCATCGGCTTTTTCTAGTTGAATAATCGGCTCGCCTTTTACGACTAAATCAGTTTCTTCAGCTAGAATGGCGGTAACATGGCCATTAATTTGTGACATGACTTGCACGGTATTGCCATCGACGTAGGCATCATCGGTTGTTTCGTAAAAACGTGCGATGAATATCCAATAAAGTAGGTATAGCAAGCCTAAACATAAAAATATCATGGATAGTAAGGCAAGCCATCGGTGACGACGAGAAAAGCGGCGTATGGGAGTGGAAGAAGGTTCGGGTTGTGGTTGTGGTTGATCTACCATGTTGCATCCTATCGTTATGTCCTATCGTCTATCTATCTCTATAGTAATTTATTATACGCATTGTCAATTCGTTTGTAGACTTTCTTTTGAATAAAAGCAAATGTAGCCGGGAGGTGGAGCGCAGCGGAACCCGGGGTTTTTCTTGATCACCAGTCGACCGCAGGAGCAGTTTCGTCTGCGTTACATAAACTTCACGCCCCCTGCTAGCGGATGCAAGGCTTTTCTCATCGAACAATATAACCGCACTTCCCCTTAATCTGTCCGCTATTCGGATGAAACTTAGGGTTTTTACCATACTCCTTAAGCACTATCACTAAGACCCAGGCGCCATTTAATCCATTAAAATGAAAACGTATGGTTTAACTAATCAATCAAACGCACAGGAAAGTGCAAAGTCAATTAAAAGGATTTTAACTGCGTCTCTTTAA
>DATAXC010000250.1:0-10231 GCA_036266895.1 Gammaproteobacteria bacterium | reverse complement strand
AAAGGATTTTAACTGCGTCTCTTTAACATTACATGGAGGAAGTCGACATGAGTAATCCAGATAACAAATTAAAGCAGCAAGGTTCTTTGAACCAAGGCCAGAACCAAGGTAAACCAGGTATGAATCCTAACAAACCAGGACAACCATTTGGTGGCCAAGGCCAAAATCGCCCAAATCAAGGCAATCCTAACTTAAGAAACCCACAAGGGAATCCTAAGAAAGATGAAGGTAACCAAGGCGGACAAGGTCGATTCTAAATTTTAATCAATTGATTATTATTTATAATACATTTCATCATGGTAATATTTCAAAACGGGTGGGAAATTTTCCCTCCCGTTTTTTTATACTTTATGGAATAATCTTTTCTAAAGGCACTTCAACACCAATCGTATCCCCTTGCGCAAAATCGACACCGAGCGTGATTAATTTATTCAATATCTCTTTTGATTCCACATATTCAGCCACTGTTAACGCCCCTAGCCGATGCGCCAATTCATTAATCGATTGTACAATCGACTGATCAATCTCGCTTGAAGAAATCGCTTTAATAAAACTGCCATCAATTTTAATAAATTTCATGGAAAAATGTTTGATATAATTAAAAGAGCTTAATCCGGTACCAAAATCATCTAAAGCAACAAAAGCACCATATTTTTTGATCAAAGTTAATTTTTCACCCGCTTTAATCGTATCATGCATCACCGCCGTTTCAGTCAATTCAAAGCCAATACGATCATGCGGGATCGGGGTACTGTTCATCGCATCAGTAATCACCCCATAGAAAGAAGCAGAATTAATAGAATTAGCTGACAAATTAATAGTAAAACGAAAGTCTGGTCGTTTGGCAATTTTTTCCCCTAAATCCAGTAAAATCGTTTTAATCATCCACTCATCGACTAAACTCATTAAATTATAGCGTTCTGCACAAGGAATAAATTGTTTTGGATAAATCAATTGCCCATCTTCACCGACTAAACGAATCAATAATTCATAGTATGAATCAAAAGCTACTGATTTTTTTAGTGCGCGTACTTCATGTGCATAAATTTTAAAGCGATTTTTTTCAATCGCTTCTTTAATACCAGCAATAATTTTCATTTCAATATATTGCGTAGCTGCCACACTGGCATTATCTTTATAAACCGCATGTAAATTACCGCCTTTTTGCTTCGCGACATAACATGCTACATCGGCTTTGCTTAGCCATTCTTCCCATGCTTTATCTTGCCCAGTCACTGCAACGATGCCAATACTGATGCCAATATTATATACTTTACCATGCCAATGAAATTTCAAAGATTTAACGCTGGCAATAATTTTATTAATAATAACCATAGATGCATCGACATCCATATTTTTTAATAAAATGACAAATTCATCGCTGCCGATACGCGCTAATAAATCATTGCCGCGAATATTATCACGTAATAATTCACCTATTTGCCGCAATAATTGATCTCCCGCTGCATGACCTGCTACATCATTGATAATCTTGAAACGATCTAAATCTAAATAGAGCAACACGTGTGTAGTAAAAGCATTATCCGTGGCTAACAGCATTTGAATATGACGACCCCATTCAATGCGGTTCATCAATCCGGTCAACGTATCATGGGTGGCATAATAGGCGAATTCGGTTTGTAAAGTTTTATAGCGCGTTTCATTTTGAATAATGACAACAGTACCTACTACTTTATTTTCTAATAAAATCGGCGTTACCTTTTCACCCACGCTGTAACGTTCACCGAGATAATTAATTAATACCGCATGCTCTTCTAAACTTTGTATCTGCTGGGTGGTTAGGCAACGATCGACTAAATCAGCAACAGGATGTTCATGCTGCGCCGAAACCAGGGTTAAACTGCTAAGGAGGTTGCCAATTAACTGGTCTGCTGGTTGACCGAGCAGAGTAACTGCGGCAGTATTCACGAAGGTAATGGTGCCGGTATTATCAGTAAGTAGCACCGCATCTGAAACGGCTTGTAATGCCGTTTGCCAGGTGGTTATTGCTTGTGTCACCGAATCCATGGTGTTAAGTCCTTTTTAATGTTCATGCTCTAACTAGAAATGGCCGTCTTTGAGTCAACGTTCGATGAAAAAGTTGGCCAAAAATAAACCCGGATTCCGCTGCGCTTCATACAGGCTACATTATTATCTTATCATGTAGCCCCCCCCTGATGGAGCGCAGCAGAACTAACGCCTAGCGCAAATCAGAAACTACTACCCGGTTTTGGTGTTCGATACTTTGAACCAATCACAATACTGTTTGGGTCCACTTCTATTTTGTTATGACGTTTATCTAGACTGCTTTGCCATTTAGTAATTAATTCCTGGGCTTTCTTATCAGAAGTTTCCATGCCTTGTGGATTAGGTTCATCTTTAAAAAACACTTGTGGTGATTTTCTCTTCACTGCTTCTAAATTCTTTTGATGACCTAAAATCTCTTTTTCAGTAATGTCACGAAAGTTACTGATATTCTTCAATTGTCTAAAATTATATCCTTTATCCATAAATTCAAGATACAATGCCACTACATGTTCTCTACTCGGAAACTGGCCATAAATCTCTAAAGAAGACTTCGGCTCTGGATTAGCAATCTTGATATTTGGTACATTGTTGTTTGCCCATGCCAAAATAATATCATTGGGTAAACCACCTTTTTGTGTCGGCAGCCTATGCTGATGATAAGGATCGTTGTTTGTTTCATCTCTACTAAATTTAAATTGATGATCCAACCCTCGGCGGCCATTAATCTCAGGGTGTCGTTGCAGTGCTAGCGTATGTATGGTCTGGTGATTCGGCAACTCAAAACTGCTGCGTATTACCCGAACAGTAACATTACCACCTATTTTCTCTGTTGATTTATCAGGACTTGCTGATGAAACAACACGTACACCAGCTGATAGAACATCTGATGTTATTATGTTATATTTTTTCAAGTATTCATCAAACGCATCTTTTCCATCCTCTCCGTCTTTTTTAGACTCATTAAATGTTCTCCCTTCATCACCAAAATAATCATATCGTGTTAACGGCCCTGTCGCTCTCGCTATATTGGCATGAACTTTTTGCATAGTTTCAAGCAATTCTTCAATGCCAGCTTTTTCTCTTTCAAATTTTTCTACATAATCCTGCCGGCCAATTCTTTTTGCACTTTCGATTCGATCTTCGATGTTATAAAGATACCGATTTAATTCTTCTGTACGTTTAGCTACATCATCAATAAATCGCTTTTTCTCAGCGGGTGCCATTTGTTTGGCTTCTTCACCACGCAATGCTAGGCTTTTCGTATACATATTACGGACAATAGCAGTACGTTGGGTCGGCGTTTTTCTAGCCATCTCAATAAATATATAATTTTCTGCTCTTAATTGTTTACCAATTCTTTCCGCCGGCGCCTTTTTATTTGCTTCTATCTCTTCATTGACCTTTGCTATTCTTTTTAATTCGTCCTTATCTGTTATACCATCAGTTTGTTCACGCTTTACAAACAAAGCAGCGTTATCAGGGTTAGTATGATCAACCAATCCAAGCTTATCCATTGCAGCAACAAGCTCAATTGTCTCGTTGTGTATACATTTGACTTTTTTTACCGCTTGATTTACCTGTTCTTCGTCATCCATCTCTGTAATTGCAGCAATCACAGCATCGCTATTAGCTTCTAACAATTTTTTCAATTGTGGTGCTAAACTGGCTTCTTTTAAAATACGATTGAAATTATTTTCAGCAAATCTAGATTTAGCGACATCTAGCGGAAGGGGATCTAAATTTAATTCACGCCTTGCGGTTTGCATATCGGTTAGATTAGAACTCGCCAAATCTTCTACTAACCTATCAATTTCTGCTGCTGTTTTATTTTTAAAAGCATTAATAATCCTTTCTTTTTTGACTCTATTTTCTGCTTCTATGCTATCTTTTCTTGGATCAGCATCTGGAGGAACTGTTTCACCTGCAAACTGCTGGTAAATCATTGCTTGCTTAGGATCAGTGTCTTTATCTCTTGTTAATCTTTCCAAAATCTCATCATATTTTACTTCCGCATTAAAATCAGTAACAACGGCCGGATTAGTATTCATACCTAACTTTGTCATCGCCTCTTGAATAACAGCATCGCTATGTGCAGATGGATTACGTAAGCGATCAATCAACTCATCAACTTTTGTTTTATCTTTAAGATCATTGGCAACAGCTGCAGCAATAAAATTATCTCGGTCGAGTAATTGAGCTAAACGAGCATCTTTTTCTGGTACTAGTTCTGCATGAACTTGATCATATAATTTACCAGCCCACATACCTGCAGCGATATCATCACGTTCTAAGGCAGGAGAAATGACCCTTAAAGCAGCTTTAAATTGGTTATAATCTGGCGCAGTGCTAACTGCCTCCAGATCTCCTTGCAAGTTTAGCGTTCCATTGGGATGATTTCCAAGAGTAACAATTAAATCAGTTTTAATATTTCTTTTTTCTTCACCAGCAAATAGCTTTTTTCTTTGTTCTTCTTCATTTTTTAAAAGCGCACTTAATTCTGGCGGTAATGAATTTAAAAGATGCTCATTACTTAACATATTTTCATATTGACTAGAGACTAAAAGAGCTTTTATACCTTCATCATTATCTACAATACCAATATTATTTAACGACGTTTGTAATTCTTTAAACGTTTTACTTTCGCCAGCAATAAAGTTACCAATAGTTTCCCCATGCTGCATGTCTTGATCAGGAGGAGTAATACTTCGTAAGTGTACTAAGTAGTTTGAGAAACGCTCTCTTTTACTTTCATCATCCAACCATTCCGTTAAATATACGGCTCGCGCTTTTTGACTCCCTCCAGCTGCCCTACCTTCGGTTATTTTGTCACTAATAGCTTTAAGTTGCTGTTCTAAAAAGTCTTTCTTTTCTTCTGGAGTCATATTTTACCTCTGTTTTATAATCGCTTTATGCTGTGTAAGTAGATGAAAAATAATAATTTTTTATTTAAAATGCTATTAGCTTTCAATAAGTAGTTAGCTGTTATCGTCTCATTTTCTATTTAATTTATCCTCTATTTATTATAAAGGTATTTTATTAACATACACTTAAATTAAATATATCTGCCTAATTAATTTTATTCTACTGACACTTCTTGCGCCAACCAGTTCAAAAATTGAACATTTACTGAATCTACTGCTAGCTCAGCTATATAATTAGTATAGTCGATTTGGCTGGCCACCACTTCTTCTAGCGCTTTTCTCATACCGGCTTTGGTCTTCACAATTAACACCACTTCAGCACCGCTTTTGATTTCACCTTGCCAACGATAAGCGCACATAATAGGGAACCAATTCGTGCAAACGGCTAATTGCCGTTCTAATAACACTTGGCTAATCGCTTGCGCTTCTTCCGGGCGATTTACAGTAATATAATACATTTTCATAAGTAATGCTTATTGCCGATAAAGTCGTTGATGTTGTATTAATTGTTGCAACGGCTGATTTGAACGATAGACATTAATATCAATACCGCCGCGCCTCGTATAATAACCGGCAATCATTAAAACTTGCGGCTGACATTGCCGCATAATGTCCATATACATGCGTTCAATACAATGTTCGCCAAATTCATTATGATTGCGAAACGAAACAATATATTGCAATAAACCGGCATGGTTAATCTGTGGGCCTTGATAACTGATTTGCACACTACCCCAATCCGGTTGGTTAGTGACTAAGCAATTAGACTTTAATAAATGCGAATACACCGTTTCTGTGACCGCTACTTTTTCTTTGTGGCTCGTTAAAAAACCCGGGTTAACCGTATATTCTGAACAAGTAACGGTTAACTCATCCAAACAACTACCCGTCAATTGATTAACGGATACTGCTGCTGGTGCGGCGTTATCGGTTAATCGCCAAATCGTCACTTGTACTGACGAACCAATTCGCTGTGTTAAATCTTGTTCTATCACTGCTTGTATGCTCTGTTGATCAGCATATTGCATTTGATTAAAAGAATTAAAATAAAGTTTCATTGATTTAGATTCAATGATATTTGGCGAATGACAATCAATGTGTATTTGCGCTATCGCTACGATCGGCTTACCATTGGCATCAAGCCAAGAAACTTCATAATGGTTCCAAATATCGACACCATAAAACGGCAACGGTTGAAACACTTGAATTTCATCACGTTTAGTTTGGCGAGCGATTGAAAATAGTTGCTCGGGATCGTATTGAAGTTGGTATTGACTTTTTTTACCTAATACCGACTGCTGTAATGAAGACATATTAATTTTTCCTGCGTTTTTTACGAATTAAATTTAATGTTTCGACTAACAAAGAAAAACCCATGGCAAAATAAATATAAGCACGGGGAATATGAAAACTAAATCCATCAGCGATCAATACCATACCAATTAAAATTAAAAAACTTAGTCCTAGCATTTTAACACTGGGATGCCGTGCAATAAAATTGCTTAACGGTTCGCTGGCAAAAATCATGGCGATAATTGCAATGGTAATCGCTGCGGCCATTAATAGAAAATGTTGCGTCAAGCCAATCGCGGTTAATACGCTATCTAATGAAAATACAATATCTAATAAAGCAATTTGAATGATAATAGCGCCAAAAGTTGCATATTTTGTTTTGATTTGCCGTTCAGTGCCATTGGGTTCAATTTCTGCATATATTTCTTGGGTAGATTTCGTCAATAAAAATAAACCGCCGGCAATCAAAAAAAGATCGCGGCCGGAAAAAGAAAATTCATAAAAACTAAGCAGTGGTGCGGTTAATTTTGTCAGCCAAATCACCGAAGCCAACAATATCAATCGTGTGACCCAAGCTAAAGTTAAACCCAGCTGTCGGGCTTTTTTCTGCAAATGTTTAGGCAAGCGCTGAGAAAGAATCGCTAAAAACACTAAATTATCAATGCCCAGTACAATTTCCAGCAAGGTTAGGGTGACAAAGCCTAAAGATATATCAATTATTTCTAACATAATATTTTTTCCTTAATTCAACAAAACACCTGTAAGATGGGAGAGATTGTATTAGAAGGTCTACCCCCTCCCCCCTTGCGGGGGAGGGTTGGGGTGGGGGGTAGAATTTGGAAGACCCCCCTCCCTAGCCCTCCCCCGCAAGGGGGGAGGGGACTGGCCATCTTAGATTCAACAATGCCCATCTTACCTAAATGGCATTGATCGAGTAGCGAAACTCAAACTACATTTTTGCACGCCGTTTAATAACACTCGCATCTCCCGACGAAAATGCTTGCATTTTACCATTTTTCAAGCGCAACAACAAATGTCCGTGCGCATTAATACCCATAGCCATCCCCGTGATCAAATGCTCACCACACTTCAAAGTCACCATTTGACCCGTCAATAGATCTACCGTTTGCCATTCTGCCATAAAGGCAGCTAAACCAAGTTTTTCAAATCGTTTCAAATCTTGCAGCAAATAGTTAGCTAAGGTAGCACATAGTTGATTGCGATCTATATACTCATCCAAAATATTCATCAGCGAAGTCCAGGGCTGATCAATTTGCCGATTCGCATCTTGATGAATATTGACATTAATGCCAATACCAATAATCGCATGGCAAACACCATGGGTTTCTGCTTGTACCTCAATTAAAATACCCGCTAATTTTTGTCCTAAATAAACAACATCGTTTGGCCATTTAACAGCTAAAGATGCCGGCAAACCATAACCATGCAAGGTTTTAACCACCGCTAAGCTAACCACTAAACTGAGTCCAGCTAATTCACTCATATCTTGTTGGAAGTGGTAAAGACAAGAAAAATACACATTCAAACCAAACGGAGAATACCAATTTCGTTGTAAACGCGCTTTACCTTGTTCTTGCTGTTCTGCTAAACAGATGCGTGTAGCTTTATCGGTATAATAAGATTTAAGATATTCATTAGTCGAACCGATACTTTCAAATACTTCTATTTTGACAATCTTATCCGTCAACTGTTGCCGAATACTGCGGCGATCCAGCAATTTAAGCGGTGTGATTAACCGATACCCTTTTCCTTTGACTGATTCAATCTGCACACCATACGCGTGTAATTTTTTTATCATTTTCCATACTGCACTACGCGTGACATTTAATTTTTCACCGATAGTCGTGCCATCATGATAAGCTTGATCATTCAATAAAGTAATCAGTTGAATTAATTTAGTTGAGATTATTTTCATGGTGAAAGACGATCAATCTGCCATTGTTGTTTGATTAAGCGATAACGTAAACGATCATTGATGCGCGCATCACGCCCTTGAAAAAATTCAAATTCATACGGCACAACACAATAACCCCCCCAATAATCTGGACAAGGGATAGGTTGATCTGCATATTGGGTGGCAATCGCTTGCATGCGCTGTTCCCACTCTGATCTATCAGAAATAACTGCACTTTGTTGTGAAGCAGCCGTACTAATTTGGCTTTCGCGCGGACGTGTAGCAAAATAAGCGACAGAAGCTTCGCGCGTCAGCCGTTTTATTTGGCCTTTAATCCGAACTTGTCTGGCTAATGCTGGCCAATAAAAATTTAATGCCACCACACCGCTACTTTCCGCTTGTCGTGCTTTCGGGCTGGTATAGTGGGTAAAAAAAACAAATCCTTCTTCAGTCACTTGTTTTAATAACACGACACGTGCCTCTGGCAACCCTTGTTCATCTACTGTAGCCAATACCATCGCGGTAGGATCTAATGTTGAAGATTGTGTTGCTTCTGCTAACCATTGATTAAATTGATTCAACGGATCAGGCGCAAGCCGGTCTTCTGCTAACCTATCGGTACCATATTGGCGGCCTGTCATGAAGTTCATTGATTTCTCATACGCAATTTTATGGTGTTTTTATTGTTATACCGCTAATCACTTGATCTAAAATAAGCCGTTTAAGTTCTTGTGCCGCATAGAGGGCGACTTGTTCTTCCGGCAGCCACACACACAACCCTTGGCATATCATACCAAAATTTTCGCCAGATAATAGCGCATCTAATAAATAAGCCTCATCCGCCGCCAAAGATCGAAATAAGACATCTTCATGCCGCCAAATCAGCCAGGGTACTCGATTCGCTGTACCAACCAATTCAGGTGTAGCCGTCTCTTCTTGATAGCTATTCCAAATCGGCACGATGTTCCAGGTTAATTCAAGTCGGCGTACCGCAGGATGCAACTGAAAAGATAGCAGGGGCCATTGTTCAAAAGGGACTGCGGCCATTTGTTCTAAAGTAACAATAGACTGATCTGCTGCATCGAATGCTTCGGTTAATAGCCATTCAAAACGTGCCATTTCTATCAGCCATGGTTGCGCCTGATAAGCGGGCGTCGATTGCATAAAATCTACTAATTCCTTACCAAACCAACGGATAGACCGATAATGAGAAGGATAAGCATCAATAAAATCACAGCCGAGTTGTTCAAATGCTGCTGATCCCATGCATTGTTGTAACCCCGTGTAATCTTGCATTAATGCTTCGAGCAAACGTAAATAATACGCTTGTCGATAAATTTCTAAACGCGTTGCCGCAGACACTTGTGTACTCACAATCGCGGGTTGAATAGTTGCATCTTGTGTTAACAAGTAATTCTGAAATTGATTTTGTAATTGCTGTAAGTTAGGCGTCATACGTGCTAACCACAAAAATTTCACTCATAATATCTTTCGCTTGCTCAACTTCTTGCAATAATTCTGTTAACTCGGGCATATGATCATCGCGTTCAATCATGGTAGACACCCGTCCTAAACGTTTAATCGTTTCTCCATACAGCGCCCACACCGCATCAACAATCGGTGCATCATGGGTATCAACAATATAATCTTGACGATGTGAATGTCCGGCCAAATGGATTTGATAAACACGCTCATTCGGTACACCTGCAATATAAGTTAATGGGTCAAATCCATGATTGACAGCGCTGACATAAATATTATTCACATCCAATAAAATCAAACAATCTGCACGCTCAGCAACCATTGAAAGAAATTCCCATTCTTGCATTTCCGCTTGTTGATAATTCAAATAACTAGAAACATTTTCAATTAATATTTGCCGGCCTAAATAATCTTGTACTTGTTGAATGCGTGCCACAACATGTTCGACGGCTTGCATGGTATAAGGTAAAGGTAATAAATCATGCATGTTTAAGCCATTCACACCGGTCCAACACAAATGATCAGAAATCCATTGCGGTGCAATGCGATCCGCTAATGCTTTCACTTGCGCAAGATAATGCAAATCTAAAGG